>DAOWAH010000208.1 GCA_030634675.1 Fidelibacterota bacterium | reverse complement strand
TTTGCAGGCTTGCAGTAATTGCTGACCGCATTCCCTGATCTGGCTAATAGAACCGGGTAATGAATCCAAAACAGCGCTGTAAACAGTTTGAATCGAGTCGACAATCACCAGATCAGTTTTCAGCAGGCTGATTTCTTCCAGAATTGCCTCAATCCGGTTTTCGCCCGACAGTTCCAAGCCGCCACCTTCAATGCCTACCCGCCGGGCTCGCAGGGCAATCTGCTCCTCTGATTCCTCCGCCGAAACATAGAGCACCGGTCGGCCAGCACCGGCGGCAATCTGGAGGGCCAGAGTAGATTTGCCAATCCCGGGACTGCCACCCAGCAGAATTAAGGAACCTCTAAGCAATCCACCGCCAAGCACTCGGTCTACTTCTCCGATTTTTGTGGAGATACGCGTGAGGGGTGGTGTTTTCAACAAATCACTCAAACTAGCGGAAGGTCGTTTATCCGCGGATACACGCTTACCAGCCTTAGTACTGGTTTTAAATTCACTGAGCGTGCCCCATTCATGACAAGACGGGCATTGTCCGTTCCATTTGGCAAAATCGGCTCCGCACTGGGAGCAGAGATAGACTATTTTAGTGGTAGTTTTGGCCATTGTCGGATAAGAAATTGGATTGGTTTCAGACCAATGTCAACAATTCAAGTGGAGCCCCACGGTTTTCTGTGTAGGCGGGTAAAAAAACCGCCAAGGCACAGAGATCACGGAAGAATAGGAAGACAAAAATATTAGTTATCGCACCTCAACCAGCGTCCCCGCACTACTTTTTGCTCCTTGCTCTTAGCTCTTAGCTAAACCTTACCAGTCCGGTCCTAGGGAAAAGTAATACTGCGGTTTGGAATAACCATTAGCATTTATATCCCAAGCTGAATCGATCCGCAACAGAAAATATCCCAGATTTATCTTAATGCCATATCCAAAACTGCTGATAACCGGTTTTAATGTTTCATCTGTATTATATTTATCCTTCATCAATAAAGGATTACTTAACTCACCCCAATCATCCCAGGATGCACCCATATCCAGAAAAGCATGACCACGGATATTGGCAAATATCATTTTCAGAGGGAATCCCAGGGCAAAATAATTAATAAAGGGAAACCGCACTTCCAAATTCATTAATGCCACATTGGTACCGAAGCGCTCATAGTAGCGGGTGCCCCGTATCGGCATGGCAAAAACTGAGAAATAAGCTTCCTTAAGCAGGTTGTCTTCATTATCCGATGAAAGAATGCTCTGCCGGTAGCTGCCATCATCTTTCTCGCCATCGGTTTCACCATAACCAAAGACCCAATTAGGTATACCACCCAGCATGAATTTCTGAGCATCAGCGCCAAAACTTGTCCCCAGCAGGATTCTTCCCGCCAGGGAATAATCGCGTTTGAAGCGGTAATATTTCCGTGAATCAAGCGTAATTGTATTAAAAGCAAGACCGTCATCACTTATTTTAGGGCTGGTAACAAAGCGTACGTTTTGCCGATAGCCATCAACCGGACCAGTATATCCGTAAACAGAATTATCAAATACCCAACTGACAGCCGGTAAAACGGAATTCAAGCGTTTCTCGTATACCGTAGTAAAAGTATTGGTATAGGGATCATCGCGCTGCATTACAGAATACTGAATCTGGCTCCAGGTAAGTTCAAAGTCAAAGCGGTTAAACCTGTTACTAGGTAATGAAATACCAGTACTTATACCATAATTTCGTAAGCGACTTAGGCTAAAAATACCGTTACCAAATAGATTGGCGGTATGAAATCCTGTGATGTAAAAATCAGCCCGCCTTTTCAAATAAACATAGGTAAAGAAATAATCGCTGTTTTTCAGCGTTAACACCAGTTCCGTTCCCAGGGCAATTTGATGATCACCAAGAATATCGCTGAATAGAAACATTGTCGTACCGGAATACCCGAATACATTGCTATAGGTGGCTTGTCCATTGACCACATCAAGTGAGAACCTGGTTTTATAAGCATGGGGAATATATTCGCCATCAGGTGTTTTCGTGCTGTCATCAGATAATTCAACGGCTGGTTTGTTCTGGGCGAATATCAATTCATTCTGGTGATCATATTCCTCGGTAAAAATATAGCGTGAATAATCCTTTTGCACATGTTCGTTGAGATCCACCTTGCGGGTACCGCTAATTCGCATATCGACAAGTGAATCATCCCGGTCAGAATTCAAAACAAAATTGGTTGGCTGAACTGTAGCCGGTTCTAAATCAAGCGGATTTAAATACGAATAAATATCCCAGCCTAAATCGGAATAACCAGCAAAGACCAATGTACGATCATCAGCCGATAAACTTAACTGATGTATTCCGGTTAGTACATTAGTAACCGGGTAATAATCTTGGGCTTCCATGTTGTAAATATGGAGATTCCGGATCCCGTTATAATCGGCAGTATAGAGAATTTGATTTCTGGTGTGCGCCCAAACGGGATAATTCTCAGCATAGTCCGTATTGGTTAGCTGTTTTTTCTCACCGGTGATTATATCAACTAAAAATATGTCGGTCTGATAATAATCAAATTCATGCAGTTCCGCTTTTTCATTAGATATATCAATCCTATTACGATCTGAAATATAAGCGATAGTATTTCCGTCGGGACTCCAGGCTGGTTCAGAATCAGAGAAAATATCATCCGTGATATTAGTTAATTCAGAAGAATTTAAATTATAAACGTAGATATCGCTGGTGCTTCCAACCGAGCCTACAAAAGCAATCCTTTCGCCATCGGGATTCCAGGTTGCGGTAAAAAGTCCATCCATTTCGAATTTCAACTTTTCTTTTTTCCCTGAATCTACATCAATAATATAAAAAACATCACTTTCCCCGGCTTTAGCGGCAATGATGATATTTTTACCATCCGGAGACCAGGATACACCCGGCTGCAACCATTTCAACTCTTCAAAATCAACAGAGCGATTGCCCTTTATCAATGTTTTAATCCGCTTTCCATTTATAGCATCGATCAACACAATATCGGCATAACCCGAGCGATCAGTTAGCATTACAATCTGGCTACCATCTGGTGAAAGAGCGGGAGAAGTATTATAATAATTCTGATCTTTTTTGTGGTCAGTAATACGCTTGGAAATGTCTTCCAGTTCATCCCGACCAGCCACGTCAGGCCAGTATTCACTTTTCAGATATTTATGCCATTGCGCGGTCAGCTTCTCATAATCCATTCCCAGTGCTTTTTTAAATCCGGCTTCGGCATTCTGGCTGCGTTTCATAGTTACAAATATTTCACCGATTTTCTCCCGCCCATATTTTTCCGCTAAAAAACGCCATACTGACTGACCACCTTTATAAGCAAAATAATAATTCAATTCCTCAATCTTGGGAATATATTCATGAATCGCCATATCACGCAGGATCATATCGGCATTGGTATCCCAATTACTGGAAAGATATTCCGCCAGACCTTCATTCGCCCATAAAGGTATATTCAGTCTGACTCGACCGGATATTATTGACTGAATATTACCACCATAGATCATATCATTAACAACAGCGTGAACTAGTTCATGGTGGATGACATGGCGAAATTGTGAATAAGAACCCTCAAATGGTACTACTATCCGGTTTTTAAATAATTCGGTAACTCCTCCGATTCCTTCACTCATATACGACCAGACTACATTAGTCTGCTGAAAATCATTGTGAGAGTGATAAATAATGACCGAAACGCGTTTGTTCAATTCCCAACGCATATGTTTGGATACTTGTTCATAAGATTCTTCCAGCACACCGGCTGCAAACTTTGCCAAATACATCTCATCACCATAATAATAGATATCAAAATGCGGTGATTCAATATATGACCAGTCAAAATTCGTGTATTGCACCTTATTTTGACCAAATGACTGGCCAAAAACAATGCTGGTAACAATTATTGAACTAATTATTAGTATTCGTCTCATATTTTGCCTAACGAAAACAGATGATTTACGGTTCCCTACCAAGGAGAGATTCCATAAAAGATACTATAAATTTCCTACACAAGCAATACTATGA
>DAOWAH010000318.1 GCA_030634675.1 Fidelibacterota bacterium | reverse complement strand
TTCGGTGGTTCTGTTTGGCTAAAACTGGCCGGATCAAGAAACTGTTGGTAGTAAAAATTCCATTCCCCCCGTAATTGCAGATTGCCATCCTGCTCGAAATCCCAATTTCGTAGATCCATTATTCCGGCGCTGATTTCTGGTGTTTTAACTGACCCGGGAACATTAGCAAACAGCAGAACGGATGAAAGAAGCACCACTAAAAGGAATTGCGTGATTAATATGAATTGTTGGCAGGAATGCATGTTATAGCTGTTAAAATAGTAGGGATATTTATATAAAAATCAAAGAGTTTTATTTAAACCTAACTGGGACTTCTTTTTGGATTATGGTATTAAAACGCTGACTGGTTAGCAGGCGGTAAATTTTTAAAATATTTAAATCATAGCTAGTATATCTGGAATGATGCTATTTAATCATATTAATTTTGAGGGCTTTTAATCAGTTGCCGAATACAATGGTGAATTACTATAAAAGAACCCATACGCTGCCGATTTTTGAATTCCACTAGAAGCCGGCTATGATTTTCCAATATTTTCAGGAATAACCTTTTCAAATATCATTTCAAATAGGAGAAGTAAATGACGACCTTTACCGAACAACGCCAAGCCTTCAAATACTGGGAAATTCTAAAAGATCTTGCCGATCAATGCATCGATATTATGCTGAACCTGAGCCAGAGCGGTCATCCAGGTGGATCGCGTTCCAAGGTTCACATTACCCTGGTAACCCTGCTGTCCGGTATTATGCAGTGGGATATACGTAACCCCGGCAAACGCTTTGGCGATCGGTTCGTGCTCAGTGCCGGCCATACCAATCCCATGGTATATGCTATTCTGGCTGTTTTCAACGAAGCTTTACGCCGCAAGTATAAGGTAACGGGCGATGAAAAATATCTGAATCCCATGGGTGCGGATTACACCTTAGTTTGGGAAGACCTGTTAACCCTGCGCCGCCGTGGTGGCCTGCCAGGCCATGCTGAGATGGAGGGAAAAACCCTCTTTTTCAAAACTAATACCGGTCCCAGCGGCCATGGTTTCCCGATTGCAGCAGGTGAAGCTTTTGCTCTGAAACATGCTGGTTTCGATCAGGTTAAAGTATTTGCCATCGAAGGCGAAGGTGGCCTGACCCCCGGCGTAGTGCATGAAACCAAGAATTCGGCTTATGGCCTGGGTCTCGGCAATTTTATTACGATGGTAGATTGGAATGACTGGGGCATCGATAACCGCCGATTCAGCTCCGTAATTGCTGGAACGCCAACCGACTGGTTTGAACCCTATGGTTGGAAAGTTGCCAGTGTCGAAAATGGCGAAGACTGGGAACAGCTTTTATCCGCCTACGAAAGGTTGCTTACCGATCCCGACCCTAACCAGCCTAAAGTGTTGTGGTATAAAATGCGTAAAGGTCGTGGTTACTATAAATATGATGCTCCTAGTCACGGCGCACCCCATGCCCGTAATTCGGAGGAATTCTGGCATACCAAGCGTGATTTCGCCCAAAAATATGATTTGGAAATTACTAATATGGGTCATTCTGGTTACGATGATTTTGAATCCAATAAGCAGCAGATGGCGGAAGTATTCGAATCGGTATTTACAATGTTCGATAGGGCTGAGGGACTAACCGACTACCTGGCCGAACGCCTGGTTGAATTGGGCGATGGGGTCCCGGAAACAATGCCGGGTTCTGAAAAATATGGTGTCAACCCCCTGGACGATCCGGAACTTTACGATTATAAAAATTATCCGGTTGATCTGTACAAAAAACCAGGCGAGAAAGCACCCAATCGGGCTGGTTTTGGTAATTTTGGTAGCTGGGTGAATACCTGGTGTCTGCAAAAATATGGCCGGCCACTTTTCCTGGTTAACAGCGCCGACTTGGCTGGTTCAACCAATATCGCCGGGTTTGCCAAAGGCTGGCAAGGAGCGAAAGATCCGGGTATGTACAACCGTGAGGACAATCCAGGCGGGACGTTGATGCCTCAGGGGATTACCGAATTTGCCAATGCCGGTATCAATGTGGGTGCCACATCGGTAAATTTCAATGAGGATGCTTATAACGGCAATTTCAATGGTTATCTGACGGCATCCAGCACCTATGGTTCATTTTCCTATCTGAAATATGGTCCTATGCGCCTATTCAGTCAAGTAGTACAGGATACACAATTCAAGATTGGCAAAACGATCTGGGTGGTCGGTCACAGCGGACCGGAAACGGCGGAAGACAGCCGGACTCATTTCGGTATTTTCGCTCCCGGAGTTACCCAGTTATTCCCCAGAGGACAGATCATCAACCTGCATCCGTACGAGTATAATGAAGTGCCGGTGATGCTAGGCGCTGCCCTCCGGACGGATGTTCCGATTATCGCCTTGCACCTGACCCGCCCAAGTGTGGAAATCCCGGACCGGGAGGCCCTGGGTATGGCGCCCTACTGGGAGGCGGCAAAAGGAGCCTATATTATCAAGGATTATAATCCGGGTCGACCTAAGGAAGGTGTGGTCTTTATCCGCGGTACCAAAGCAATTGATGAGTTAATCTCGATCCTGCCTAAACTAAAGGAAGTGGGACCCAATGTGAAGATTGTGGCCGCCCTTAGCTGGTATCTGTTTGAGAGGCAGAGCAAGGAATATCAACGTGCTATTGTCGCCGATAAAGAGTGGGCTGATGCCATGATCATCACCAATAC
>DAOWAH010000329.1 GCA_030634675.1 Fidelibacterota bacterium | reverse complement strand
CGAACTAGCAGGGAGAATTACACTACATGTATTGGTCGATTCAGCGCTAGCCGTAGAACAACTGATATCACAATTGAATAACCCGATTAACCTCTGGATCAAAATCGATGTGGGTTACCATCGTTGCGGATTGCTGTGGTATAATACCGAAGAAGTAATTGAACTGGCGCAGGTGATCGACCAAAACCGGAACCTTACTTTTAAGGGTCTTTTGACTCACGCCGGACACACCTACCATGCAACCACAGCGGCAGAAGTACTGAAAATCCACCGACAGTCACTGGAGCGCTTGGGCGAGCTTAGGCAACAATTGCAGACGGCGGGGATTCCCCGTTGTAAAATTTCTATCGGTGACACTCCCGGTTGCAGCCTGGCGGAAGATTTTACCGGAGCGGATGAAATCCGTCCCGGGAATTTTGTGTTTTATGATCTTATGCAGTTAAGATTGGGCGCTTGTCAGGCTGAAGATCTGGCTCTGGCGGTAGAATGCCCGGTGATCGGTAAATATCCACAGCGCGGTGAAATCGTAGTTTATGGCGGAGCGGTCCATCTATCCAAAGAATCTATCTTGGGTCTGAATGACGAACCACTGTTTGGTTGTCTCACCACTACCACGGCCAATGGCTGGGGCATCCCCGACTGGCAAGCACCGCTTACCGCTCTTTCGCAGGAGCATGGAATTGTGCGATTGAGTGCTGAACGATTACGAACGATCGAAATTGGCGATACCGTCATTGTGCTACCGGTTCACTCCTGCCTGACCGCCGACCTGTATTCCGAATACCAAACCACCGAAGGTCGCCCAATTCATAGATTTCAGAGCATGGACTAACACTTGTGTACGATCCCGAATTCCGGCCCTATTTGACTCCAACCTTTTTTATCGATTACGATAACCCGGAAGTAGCTGCTTTCGCTGACGAGCACACTACCGGTTTGACCGATTCAATAGAAAAAGTTGTATCTTTATTTCAGACTGTACGTGACGATTTTCGTTACGATCCCTATCGCATTCCTTTGAAGCCGGAAAATTTCAAAGCCAGTATGGTACTGAAACAAGGCTATGGCTTCTGCATTACCAAAGCGGTGTTACTAACGGCAGTGGCAAGGGCGGCCGGAATACCAGCCCGTCTAGGTTTCGCGAATGTCCGGAATCATCTGAACACGGATAAGTTGCACAACCTGATGGGTACCGATATTTTTTACTGGCACGGCTACACCGAATTGTATCTGAAAAACCGGTGGGTCAAAGCGACGCCGGCCTTCAATCGCAATCTTTGTGAACGCTTCGGTTTCCAAGTACCTGACTTTGACGGACATTCCGACTCTCGGTTCCACTCACTCGACAGCGAAGGTAACCTGCATATGGAATATCTCATGGACCACGGATCATTTGACGACCTGCCCTACAAAAAAATTATGCAGACCTGGGCCAAACACTATACCAGCATACTGGCAGGACATTTGGCAGCTGCCAGCAGCGGAGTACTCGATACCTTCGAAAAGGATTCTTAAAAATCCTGGGCTTTGATTTCTACTGTACTTTCGATTAGTTTTAACTGAATTAAATAAACAGGTAAGTATAATTATGGGACATATTGCTGACTCCAAAACCAACCTGGTTCCGCTGATTGACCGTCTGAACCAGTACCCAATTGGTCTGGTGGATAATGACATCCTGCGGGAATTATTATCGATTCTGTTTACCGAAGAAGAAGCTTATGTGGGTTCTAAATTTCCGCTGATGGAAGCCACCATGGCTGAAATGATCGAGCGCACCGGCTACCAAGAGGAGAAACTGGCACTGATCCTGGAATCGATGGCAGATAAAGGCATTATTATGGATCTGCCTTACGGCGATAAAACTTACTACCTGCTGATGCCCGGTGTGATCGGATTCATCGAATTCACGTTCATGAAAAACCGCACTGATATTCCCATGGATAAGGTGGCCCGGCTCATGAGTGAGTATTTCCACTGGGATGACAAAGATGGTCAAGCCAAAGAATTTTTCGGTAGCAAGACTCAGTTGACTCGCTCCCTGCCCTATGAAGATCATATTCCGGTAAACAGTGAAATTGTATCTTACGACAGCGCCCGGGAGATCATTAAAAACGCCGATTTCCACGCTGTAGCGATGTGCTACTGTCGACACAAGCGTGAACACGAGGGCAAATCCTGTAAAAAAGATGCGCCGGTGGACGGCACTTGCATGACGATTGGTCGCGGGGCAGAATTCCTGGTGCGCCGGGGCTTCGCGGAGCGTAAAACCGTCGCTGAAATGCTTGATATCCTGAAAATGGCCGAGGACCTGCACCTGACCCATATCACCGATAATATCCGTCACCGCCCAACTTTTATCTGTAACTGCTGCGGCTGCTGCTGTGAAATAATGGCTGGGGTACAGGCCGGGTACTATAAAGGCGTAAACAAAACGCCCTATATTGCAATGGTTGACCAGAATATCTGCGATTATTGCGGCGAATGTTTCACTGCCTGTAATGTCAAAGCGATTGGTCTGG
>DAOWAH010000444.1 GCA_030634675.1 Fidelibacterota bacterium | reverse complement strand
GTGTGCTATCTTGAAATGTAGCCAATGAATCGGGTCCATTATTCATGCGCCATAATGCTTCATTTATTACCGATTCTACAGCCCATTGATTTTTATAATCGTGGATTGCATCGACATTTTGCAGATGTGCTTGATCCGCCAAACTGATAAATACCAAGCCAGTCAGACTGAATACCAGGAGATAGACCATGGTTATGCCCAGAACCGAACCCTCTTCATGTTTTCTTTTATCAGGCATTGACTACAATATCCAACGGTTATAGTGGGCTAAAATATTATCACCGAACATGATCATTACTAAGGCTGAAATAGCCAAAATAAATGGGTAATCAGGCAGGGCATACTTGGGTTTTTGTCTAAAAAATCTAATATTAATCGAACCCCATATCGCTCCGATTAACCAACTTAATAAGATGCACAGGTAAATTAGGGGTAAGCCAAAGAACAACCCCAATACGGCGCCAAATTTGATTTCTCTAAATTCTATTCTTTTTGTTTTTAAAGTGATTATTTTAAGCAAATTATAAATTATCAGGACAGATGATCCAATGATCATGCTGGTAATTGCCCGCGGGAACTCGGTATGGTTGAAAGCCAGAACATAAATGGTAGATAACATGATCATAAACAACAACAATGATTCCGAAAGGACTCTTCTTTCGTACTCAATAACTATTATGGCTATCAGACACATACCAAAAAGCATTTCCAGCAGGGCCGGGTAGTTCCAGCCAAATTTTATAATGAATAATCCGACCCAAATGATTTCCGAGATTTCTATCAATATATTGCGCCTGGGAATGTCAGCTCCGCAATATGGGCATTTACCTTTTGCAATTAAATAGCTGACAATGGGAATCATATCTTTCCACTGCAGGGTAACGGCACAGGCTGGACAGTAGGGACTCGGGGTAGTTAGCGGCTGGTTTTTGGCAATTCGATCGATGGTGTTATTGCTTATAATCGCAAAAACCGAACCAATTACTAGAATCCCTGTTAAACTCAGGATAATTTCAATTACGGGGGATAAATGACTTAACATATCTGACTGTGTCGTTTTCTTGGTAAAGATTCATTTCAATTTCTATATATTTATCACCGGGGGCAGTAGATCTGGAAAAATTCAGACCGGCTACTGAAGCAGTCACCGGATTCAGTGTCGTTGCGTTTTTTTCCCAGACTAACTGGTTGTTGTCGGAAGTAATACGATATGAATTACCATCGCTATCTTTGGTTACCAGAATTACACCGCTATTTGCGGGCGTCTGGGCTTGTTCAGAACTTTCGTCGACGTAGATGAAAAGTGAATCGGAAAAAGTTTTCAATAAGTGATTGTGAACGAATTTGTCCAGAATCAGCATGTCGCGCTGTGAATCAATGTTGTGTTTTATTATATTCGAGTGTTTTTGGCTCATGTACAAAATTGATGCAAAAGTAATTACAAGGATTGCATTAATGACTAGGACCGATGATAATTCTACAAAGGTGAATCCTTGTTCCTTAAATGAACCCTGCATTACTACCAACCACGCTGCGGAGTGATATAAATGGATGAGCTATCGGTAAAATTTGTTGCCGAAAACCGCGCAATTTTAACGGTCATTTTTAAATAGTCTGGCAGAACCGTATCGGTTGGTGCGCTC
>DAOWAH010000266.1 GCA_030634675.1 Fidelibacterota bacterium | reverse complement strand
CTCAAGATCGGTCTGCCGGAAGATAAGGCGCGTGGTCTGGCTAAGCGTAGTTTGATAAATGCTGTGCAGGTCGCCCGGGAAGCCGCTTGTGACAATTGTTTGGTGGCTGGATCGATTGCTCCGTTGGAAGACTGCTACAGTCCCGGATTATTTCCTGGCAAAACTATTGCGGTTGAGGAATTTACCGAACAGGGATTAAACTTAAAAACAGCCGGTGTGGATTTTCTTTTAATCGAGACAATGGGACGGATTGATGAAACCGAATCGGTGTTGGTGGCCACCGAGTCACTAAAATTACCCCGTTGGGTCAGTTTCATTTTAAAAGACAGCGAACATCTTTTCGGAGGTGATCGTTTGCAAGATGCTCTGTCAATGATAGCAAATTTTAATGTTAAAATAGCTTTATTGAATTGCACCGACACCGAAATAACCCTCAAGGGCGTTCGAGTAATTAAACAATTCTGGCACGGGCAATGGGGCGCATATCCCAATCTGGGTCTTGGTGAAGTGTCGATTGACGGCAATATATCCGTTACTATTTCTGATACAGTATTCAAGACAGCCATACGCCGCTATATTGATCAGGGAGCCAGTGTCATTGGAACTTGCTGCGGTTCAAATCCGAACCATACACAGACTATTCGACAATTACTAACTAAGGATAATACCGACAAATAATGATAGCAATCATAGTACTGTCGACTTTAGTCGTGGAATTGAAAATTAAATTGAAAGCCCAATCCGGGCAGTTATTTGCTTTGGGAATTGCGTCTGCTTAAAAATGAATAAATCACTCAGCGAACGTCTGCGCGAGTTGGAGGGTACTGATGATCGTGCTGATTTGCGTCAGCGGCTGGAGCGTGTATACCGGCGTGGTAATACAGCGAAAACTTTCCCGGATGAACAAGTCGTGCGGGCTCACCGCGGTATCCATGATTTTGTAACAGGGGAGTATGAAAATACCAGCTTCGGCGATGTATTCATTGCGCGCAAACATTACTCCTGGAATCATGAACACGGTAAAGGAACCATCGGCTGGTTAAAAAAAATCAACGGGGACTGGCTCAGTCGCCTGGGAAACTTTGCCAACCGGACTGAAATTGATCTTACAAATACCATTTTCATGGACACCGAAACCACCGGTCTGGCCGGCGGCACCGGAACTTTGGCATTCTTAATTGGTATTGGTTTTATTGAAGAGGATGGTTTCACAGTTCAACAGTATTTTGCCGATGCTTTCAACTGTGAAGAAGGTATGCTGGATCTGGTGGCGGACTTTGTTAAACCTTATACCACCGTAGTTACTTTTAATGGCAAGACTTATGATCTACCCCTGCTCACTACGCGCTATATCCTTAAGCGCAGTCAATCGCCCTTTGAAGATTTGGAGCATCTGGACCTGTTGCATATTGCCCGCCAAATATGGGGCTATCAATTGCAGGATTGTCGGCTACAAACGATTGAAAAGGAAGTTCTGAATTTTTTTCGTACGGATGATTTGCCAGGCCGTGAAGTACCACCAGCTTATTTTAAATTTTTACGGGGACAGGGAGCCGACCCCCTCTACCGGGTTTTTGAACATAATGCTCATGATATTCTTACTTTGGGTGTGGTTCTGCCACTAATTTGGGAATTGACGCGACCCGACAGTGTGGCTGGCGAAGCACAGCTATCCCGCAGTCGAATCCTGATTCACCATGGAGAAATCACGGCGGCCCGCCAAGTCCTGGAAGCATTTGTTTCCGAAGACGGAAATTCGCGCTTGCGGCAATTAGGGCGACTGGATTTAGGGCGCTTGTATAAAAAGGCAGCTAAGTGGAAATTGGCGAGCCGGCAATGGAAAATGGTGCTGAAGGAAGAAGCAGTGTTTTTTTTGGAACCTTATGTAGAACTCGCTAAATTTTATGAGCACCGGAAAAAGGATTGGGAAGAGGCGCGTTATTATGCAGTGTCCGGTTTGAGTAAACTTGCCAGTGGCAGAACTAAGGAGAGACAGGCTTTGGAACATAGAATCAGACGTCTACAGAAGAAAATCGCAAGGAGTAAAAATTGAGTACCTTAATAGCCCTTATAATCTGGCCGTTTGCGTTATTATCGTTTCTGCTATCGGGTTCAGTATTTCTTCTGACAATAATTTTTATCCCACGTGAACGATTACATCCGTTTATTCGCATTCTTTGTCGGATAATTTTATTCGGTGCAGGTCAAATTTTGTTCATTAAACGCGAGACCGATGATCAGGGTCCCGGTCCCTACATTTATATGTTCAACCATGCTTCACTCTTTGATGTTTTTATAATCGGAGCCATTGTCAGGCAGTATATTACTGCAGTAGGGGCGTTGCATCAATTTGAGTATCTGGTATGGGGCACAATGATCCGGCGTTATGGAATCATTCCGATTAATCGCACGTCCCTTAAACAGGCCATTGCCAGCCTGGGAAAAGCTGAAGAAGCCATCCGAAATGGTGCCTCATTCCTGATTTCACCGGAAGGTACCCGCACCCTTACCGGCGAATTACAGATCTTTAAAAAGGGCGGTTTTCATGTAGCCAAAAATACTGGCGCGACCATTATTCCTATGGCTTTTTTCGGTACTTTCCGGGCCAAATCAAAGCCGGACTGGCGTATACGGCCGGGCGTGCTTCGGGCGCAGATTGGTCAACCGATCATCGCGAAAGATTATCAAAATTTAACAGTTGAAGAATTGCGCGATCTGGTGCGGCAGAAGATTCAAAACCTTTTAGATGAAAAAGACAGGTAATTTGTCGCTTACAAGTATAATTTTACCCATCAGGTTGGTGATAAAATTTCCTATTCTAAAGCGATTAAGACTTATTTACGGGGATTGTTCAGTGGAGGACTGGCAGTCATGGAATTAAAAAGTATCGTTTGGGCTAGTGCTTGGCGTTGGTAGTCAGACCCAACATTTCATTGCCTCTGTTCTACCAGAAAAGCCAGAGTTGCAAATTCCTCCGTTGCTTTGAACAGGTACTAGAAGCGCTATTGGAATTGAAGATAACTGAGCTTAACAACAGGTAATCGCTTATTTCCAGAGCAGAAGAAATTTCAAAAAAGGAAGCATTATCGTGGATGAAAAAGATAATAATGATTTAATGTCAACTTCAGGTTTTAAAAAAGAAGAAGCTCCGCCCGAACAAGAACAAGTTGACGAAGATAAGAAAAAAAGCATGTCAGAGGAATTAAACCAGTCTGATATTGAT
>DAOWAH010000315.1 GCA_030634675.1 Fidelibacterota bacterium | reverse complement strand
GGGGGGATTAAAAACCGGGTTAGATATATTGCATAAAGTAAAACCAATCCTTGAGGCAGGAGGTTATGAACTTGACGTTATTGAAACCCGCTACGCCGGTCACTCCAGGGATATCACCCGTTCGATCGATTTAGAGCCTTATGAGTGCATCTCTGCGATAGGTGGTGATGGAACCATACATGAGGTCTTAAACGGATTAATGGCCAGAGCTGATCGAAAGATGCTCCCACTGGGCCTGATACCAGGCGGTACCGGAAATTCACTTATGCATGACCTGGATTGTCTGGACCCGGTTGAAGCAGCAAAAATTATTGTGCAAGGACATACCCGCAAAATAGATGCTGCTAAAGTGCAGATGGATCATAAGGTTGTCTATGCCTTTAATATTATCGGCTGGGGGATGGCGACCGATATTAATATACGGGCGGAAAATGTACGCTGGATGGGGGAAACCCGCTACACTTACTCGGCTGTAATGGAAATTATGAAAGCTCATAAGCGGCATGCCAAATTAATAGTGGAAGGTGAGGAATACGACCAGGATTTCGTATTTATTTTGGGCAGTATTACGAAATTCACCGGCAAAGGAATGATGATGGGACCAAAGGCTAAATTAAACGATGGTCTTATCGACCTTTCAATCGTTCGCGATACAACCCGCAAAAATATGCTGAACTTGTTTCCAAAGATTTTTACCGGTGACCACATTTATTCTGATTTACTGGATTACCGCCAAGTGACCGATTTTTCGATCATTCCCGATGAGCATGACGCCCTGAACATCGATGGTGAAATACTAGGCAGTACCCCGATCCATGTCACAATGCAACGCGATGCCTTTTCCATCTTTATTGACCAGGACTACGAATTGGATTAATATTGCGCTTGAGGTCGATAAAAATGACCCATCTGAGTGATATAGAAACAGGTAAAGGGATAATATTTGCCAGTATTTTATCGTTGATTCTCATATTCACCGGCTGCGCTACAAGCCGCTATACCGCCTTCCAGGATGGAAAACCGCTTGGCGAGGATAATAAAAATATGACTATCGGTCTGACCCTGGGAGCAACCCGTGAATTTGATAAAGTGGTTGGTAGCACAGGTGATGAGAAATTGGAATTTAAAGACCAGTATGCGTTGACACCACTGATAAGCTTTGATGGACAAATTGGCTTCGCTGAACACCTTGATGTCGGGGTAGGAGTAGGTCTTGATACGCAACATCTTCACGCAAAATTATTCGGGAAAATTTGCTTATTAGATCAAACGCCCCGGCTGGGCATAGCTTTTCTCCCGGCATTTATTTTCGGCGGGACTTTTGATGAGAAGGAAGAAGAAAATCAAGATTTTCGTACTGAGGATATTTTGTTCTTTAAGGCTCAGCTAATGATCCCGGTCAGTTACCGGATAAATACTAAATGGACTGTTTCTGCCAGTCCCATTTTTGGACGGGAGATATATAAGGCCAATTACAAATGGCTGGATAACACAGTTTTCAAAGATACATTTGAATATGACAGTTGGGGTCTGTCAATTGGATTTAAACGCACGTTCAAAGACCGGGACGCAATAGGATATATTTTTACTGAACTGGCTCTGGTGGCTAATGAGCTTGATAGAAAATTCTATCCCTATTTCGGAATTGGAATTGGCGGCAATGAAAAATCCTGGCGCTGAATCCAGGGTCTATAATATTTGATTCCGCATCCTTAGCACCAGAACCGTTTCAATAATCATCCATACTTCCAGCAGTAGCAGGAAAAAACCAATTCCGAACAGCAGCCAGTTCGATGTTTCCAAGTAAGTGTTCAGATTAACCAGCATAGCCCAGCCAGTCATCAGGATGATAAAGACCATTGGCACTGCGGAATACCATATTTGTACTCTTTTCCTGGTTAGAT
Source organism: Fidelibacterota bacterium (assembly GCA_030634675.1). The sequence goes on along the minus strand of DAOWAH010000315.1, from coordinate 812 downwards.
AGATTGTTATCACTAACAACGCCAGGCCGGCCAACAATTGATTGACAGTACCAAATAACGGCCAGAGGGTCAAGGCGCCTTTGCCGCTGCCATTATAAAAAGCCAGGAAAAAGGCGCTGATAATTGCAATCGCAGTGGCAGGATGCTTGCCCTTAAAAGTCTTAATTTTATAAGCAACCACTAACTCTCCCACCACATAACGTTGAATACGGGTCGCCGAATCCATCGATGTAGCTGCAAAGGATACAATGAAAACACCCATGATAGCGATTGTGATGGATTCGGGAATTCCCAGGACCTTGATCATATTGGCCGATCCGGTGACAAAAGCATGCAGTTTGGTTGCCAGACCGCTGGCCGCCGCCCAACTGGCATAATGACTACTAAAAGCGGCGATACCAGTGAGCAGATTTCCATCCTCGGTGAGTAACCCGAGACCCAATCCAGCCCCAACCGCAATAATCACCAGCGTCGAAAGGCTGCCTTCCATCAGCATTCCGCCATAGCCAATGAATCTGGCATCTTTTTCCGTCCGGCACTGCTTCGAAGAAGTCCCCGAACTAACCAGACTATGAAAACCGGAAATGGCGCCGCAGGCAATGACTACAAATAGGAAAGGCAGCAGGGGTGGTGCTCCGGTCGGTAAAAGATTGATTGCTGGAGCAACAATCACAGGATGGGCTACAATCACTCCCAAAATCATTAATGCCATCGCGATCAGCAATTGATGGGAATTAATGTAATCCCGGGGTTGCAACAGAATCTGGACCGGCAGGGTCGAAGCAATATAGGCATATGCCAATAGTAGTATT
>DAOWAH010000324.1 GCA_030634675.1 Fidelibacterota bacterium | reverse complement strand
TTGAGTCCTTTTGTTAAAAACTCTCCCAAATCTCAGCATATCTGGCTTGAAATTCCAGAAGTCGGTCATGATTCCATTGAGATGTTTACTCATCCGAGATTTATCACAGAATTAAAGATCTTAGATTTTTGAAACCATATTATTTAAACGTATTGAATTAGCTCTTATGAAATCAAGAGACAAAAAGGACACATTAAACTGATGGATCTGAATCTGACTCAGCCCTCAAATCTTAGTCCGCCTAACTTTGTAAAAGTTTGTACTGAATTGTTACGTCAGGGGCACCTGGTCAAGTTTAAGGCACCCGGTGATAGTATGTATCCGACGATTTGTGATGGTGATTTTATTACAGTTGAGCAGAAAAAACCTTCAGACCTCTGTGTGGGGGACATTATTCTTTACCACCATAGCTCCGGCGTTGTCGCCCACCGAGTCATCCGGATAGTTAAAAAAGGTGACTTCACTTCTATACTCCCAGGCTCCAGTTCTCAATCCGACTTAACTCAGTCCTCATCACTCAGTCCTCAGCCCATAGAAACCCAGTCCTCAGCCCTCAGTCCTCAGCACTGCTTTACTCTCCGGGGTGACGCTGCAATAAACGATGATGATCCGGTTTGTGCTGACCAGATTTTAGGAAAGGTTGTTTCGATCGAAAGAAATGGCCGCAGAATCAATCCTTACAGCTTTCGAGTTAAACTCCGCTATAAAACCCGCCGATTGGCCTCCCGCATCAGAAGATTATTGATCAGTCCAAATTCAAGTTCCGTATAAATTCCACTATTGGTGAATTCAAGTTGCAAATGCACCATGAATAGCTTGGCAAATGACTTCATGAGGCGTCTGATAATGGAAAATTTACATAGCCGGGGTAAACACATCAGGCTCAGGTATAAAATAATTTAATACTGATAAAAACAGTTAATAGTTTAGGAACCATGTTTTCAAGTTCAACATTCGCCGCCGCTTAACGATAGGTGGCATTCGTGTGGCGCCAAAAATTTTAACTATCTATAATCATTCAATTTATAACTGGAGAGATGTTGATTTATCTTTGTCAGAGGCGCTCACCTTTGAATTTTTGCGTGAAAGAAATGGATTGGCATCAAAATTGCTGTAATCCTGGGAAGCAGAAATGGGAGATGAAAACCATGCACAAAGATTCGGGATTCACCTTTATTGAAATGATGACTGTCATAGCGATTACTGGCTTGCTTGCTGCGATTGCTGTGCCCAATATGATGGCCTGGCGCTCCGGTGCCAAGCTGAGGGGTGTGGTGGAAAACGTGAGGGGGGATCTGCAGCTGGCAAAATTGAAGGCAGTGCAAGAAAGTGGGTCTGTGGCGGTATTATTTTCCGGCAACAGTTACCAGGTGTTTATAGATGGAGCCAATGCTGGAGTTCTTGATGCAGGCGAACGCCTCCTCAGAAACCGGCAGCTGCCGGCCGGCGTTTCGATAGATCTTGGCAGCACCGACTTTAATGGCAATGATTACGCACGCTTTAACAATAGAGGATTACCCGATGACATCGGAAATGTCGTGGTCGACAGTTCCAGCGGTGACCAGGGACTTATTGGATTGAACCGCCTGGGACGTATTAACATTCAGTATAATGATTAACCATAAAAGAGTTTTCCCATGAAAACAGATCACAAGAACACCACATTATCGAAAAATAACAGGGGCTTTACCTTGATCGAAGCGCTGATCGCCATGGCCATATTTGCAATCGGCATTCTGGCTGTGGGCAGCATGCAGCTGTCGACTACCAAAAACAATACCACGGGAAACATCACAACCGAGGCCACCATGCTGGCCCGACAGAAGATCGAGGAGCTCAAAACCGTACAAGTCGTAACCACATTAACGAGTGATAATGACACGGTAGGTATCTATGCGCGGGGATGGAATGTGACCAACCCCCTTGGCAGCAGTACCTCCCGCCGAATAACGGTTACCGTGAGTTGGAACAGAAGGGGCCAGAACCGCAGTGTGGTGCTCGAATCAATTACCAGAGGAAATGGAACATGAAGGATCTGATTTCAATAGATTTAAAATCAAAAAAAGTTTCAGATGCCGGCGGCATGCGAGACAGAGGCTTTACTCTGGTCGAGTTGTTGGTGACGATGGTCGTATCATCTATTATTATGGCGGCCATTTACAGTGTATATGCAGGGCTGACGCGATCCTATACCACCCAGAACGTTGCCGCCGATGCCCAGCAGGCCGTGCGCGCCACCATTGATTTTATGGCCGAGGATATTATGATGGCCGGCCTCCTTGATTACCAGGAAGATTACCTTAATGTTCCGGAAATAAGCACGGCCGGTTCCGAAATAATGACCTTTACAGCAGACAGAAATATGGATGGAGATACCAATGATGACTATGAGGATCTCACCTATCGGTTAGTCGGCACTGAACTCAAGCAAATGGATAATAATTCCGGCATCGAAGAAATTTTTATCGACAATGTAATCAACGGCCGCCCAGATATAAATAAACCCCTTTTTAGATACTTCAGAGAAAACGGTACGGATACGCCGACGAATAATGATTTAATCAATGGT
>DAOWAH010000051.1 GCA_030634675.1 Fidelibacterota bacterium | reverse complement strand
GAGCTTTTTCCTCCGACATGAGCAAGGCTGCACCCGCGCCATCATTGATTTTGGAAGCATTGGCAGCAGTTATTGTACCTTCCCTGTCAAAAGCCGGACGCAATTTTAACATTTTTTCAAAATTAGCCCGTGTCGGTTCCTCATCTTTGATGATGATCACCGGTTCACCTTTTCTCTGGGGTATTTCAACCGGAGTAATTTCAGCATTAAACCAACCCGCGGCCTGGGCTTTATGAGCACGCTCATAGGATGTACGGGCATATTTATCCTGCTTTTCACGGGTATAATTGCGTTCAGTTGCACAAATCTCGGCACAATTGCCCATATGAATATCATTATACACATCCCATAAACCATCGTTGACCATTCCATCAATAATCTTTCCATGTCCCAACCGGTAACCAGTACGGGCTTTGGGCAGAAGATACGGCACACGAGACATATTTTCCATTCCACCGGCAATAATCACTTGTGCATCACCAGTTTGAAGCGTCTGGGTGGCCAGCATAACTGCCTTTAACCCGGAGCCGCATACTTTATTGATCGTCAAACATTCGACCGAATCGGGTAAACCGGCACCGAGGGCAGCCTGACGGGCTGGAGCCTGTCCTGTACCGGCCGGTAGTACATTTCCCATTATTACTTCATCAATCAAATCCGGGGTCAGCTTGGCATCCTCCACTACTGCCTTAATTGCGATTGAACCTAATTCAGTAGCCGGCACTGTGGCCAGTGAACCCTGAAATGAACCAACCGGCGTTCGCTTGATCCCAGTTATTACAACATCATGTAGCTTACTCATCATTCATCACCTCGGACAGATTGTATCATTATGGTTCCATTAAATAAAAAAGGTCTGCAACCTAGAGACCTTTTATAATCAGGACAGCTAAGAATAATGCTAATAATTAGACCTGGAAATAGTTGTATTATCAATACTGCTATGCTATTACTTTGCACTTGAGATTCGTAATAACAATGATATAAAATAAAATTGGACTGATAATCACAGGCCAAACATAATCCTAACATTTCGGTCGGATTACCTACCCTGTTGTTCAGTTTAAAATATGTCAAGGTTCGCGTCTGCAGAGTTCAATCTCTTGGTAATTATTCGGTTACCGGAAAGATTCCATTCACCGAAAACTACATCAATTTCTGTTTTGAAAATTAGTAATAATTTGCACAGGAAGCAGGTATTTTTACCGCAAACCAAATAATTTACAGGTCTGACTAATACGGTTTTTTTAAGAAAGACACTGTCCGGTGGAGGTAGTCCAAAAAGGGACAGTATGGCTGAAATTAGATATAGACCGAAAGAAAAACGATGCCTACAAACAAGGGGGGGCCCTTCGCAGCCGGGATTTTCTGCGTAGGTAGGTAAAAGAATATCCATTACCGGATGACTCAGCACAGCATATTCTGGTAAATGAATGGGTCAGCTTAGCCCCGAATAACAGCGGGAAAAAATAACTTGAGCGTTTAAGACGAGTCGTCATGGGGAATGATGAACATTAAGATTATCGCAATTATTACCAACCAATTATCTTGGGCAACACTGAAATAAATGGTATTAAATCCCAGGGCAAGCTGTGGTCCCTTTTTTTCCGAGGCAAGCTTCGGGGAATTAAACTACGCCTTCTCGTCTACCGTAGTCCCGATATCTATCAGGACGAAGGTGGATTAAATCTCTGGTTCATCAAGAATGACAAATCGACTAACCGGATAGCGCGAGATAATAAAATCAATATAGCGCTGTAAGTTATTGTGATTTGTTCCGCGTACTTTGGTTCCCGCTCGCCAAATGCTAGCTCCATATACGGCCATTCCTGTGACAGTAATTGGAATCAGTACTTTCGGCTCGGAGCGATAGACAACACCGGCTATGATTAATCCGCTAACTGACAGCGCAGATGCAACTGCTGAATCCCAGGCTTCGAGATAGGCAAAACCACCTCCCGGAACCAGGCCGGAAAGCAAAGCCAGACCTACCCGCTTTCTGGGGACCTGACCAGCTTCATCAATAGCCTGGAATAGCGGACGTAATAAGCGCGAATAATGCCTGTTATTAAACTTTGCTTCGGCTGCTTTAAATGCCTGACGTGCTTCAACCCACTCCATTCGATGCAGATGCACATAACCGCGAAACGTCAGATCAAATGGATCTCTAGCATTTTCTGTCAGGGTTAATACAGTATCATATTGTTCTTCGTCCAGAAATATGGCCACCATCTGGTACCAGGCTAACTTGTTGACTTCCGATTGTTCAGGCGTTAGTTCGCGCACCCGATTAAAATAGGACAGGGCTAATTCTGTTTTACCGGTTACTTGGTAACAGCGGGCAATCCGATAGGTTATCAGCGGTTCAATACTGTCACCTGGGAAACGATACAAATACTGGAAATACCCGAGAATGGCGCGATCATAAAAACCTTCTGCATAACAATACCCACAAAATGATAACAATTCATCTCGCTGAAATGATGTATACTCCTGCCATTCTTTTTCATGTTGCTGGATAGCGTAACTGGGCGTCTGGGCTGAAAGAATACCAGGTCCGCCAACTAAAACCGTAAATATTATTGTTATTATCTTTTTCATAAAAAAATTCCTCTGTCAGTAAAACAACCAGAGGACAAATATTTTCATACTATTTCTGAACCAAATTACTAACGCAGGAATAACATTTTTTTCCGAGCAGTAAATTTATCAGTTTTTAACTCATAAAAATATACTCCGGAAGCAACCTGCTGATTGCTGGTATCTAAACCATTCCATTTAATTTCATACCTTCCGGGCGCCAATTGATCTTCAACCAAAGTGATTATAGTCTGACCTAATAAATTATAAATATTCAGTCGAACATCACTTACTTCCGGTATCGCAAAGTTGATTTTAGTGGAGGGGTTAAATGGATTAGGATAATTCTGATTTAATTCAAATTCCGTGGGCAATTGTGAATTGACTAAGTGTGTGCCTAAAGTAACTTCAAAGGAAACCGGATTTAATGAATCCGGATAGGTGCAGATAACATTGCGAGGTGGGTATAAAGATGTTCCGGCAAGCAGGCAATTATTAATATGGAAAGAAATACTATCCGGTAAAGATGCCAAACCGTCCGCTGGTATTCCATAAGTAAGGAAAAACAGTGTTCCCACTTGTCCGTCACTAGTAGTCTGAGCCCTGTTAGTGCTGTAAGCCATCACACGCACTGTATCTCCATTATCATTGGCCAACAAATTCATGGAACTGGGCGCACCGTTCTCATCGGTGACATTTACCAATTTCTCACCTTTTTCGATTGAACCCATTCCCGTATAAACTAACAGTCCCGGAGCATTGTGGATAAAATCCATCTGTAAGCCACGGATCGGTTCATTATCTACCATGATTACCGTTAATTTAACGGTGGTATCAGATATCTCAAGCTGAGTACCAAAATCTACGCAGACACACAATCCGGTAGCAATTAATTGGCCATAATTCGGGTTTGGCGATCCATCCCTTATTTGAATCTGCTCGTCTATATAATAGGCAGAATCCGCAGGACAATCGAGTGCGTATACCATATTCAATGTTAAAATTAATACTAAAACAGTTTGTATTCTTTTTATCAACATTAATTGCATTACTCCAATGGATTGGATAACTAAAAGTAAATGTACCATCCAGTCTTAATCAATTTCATTTTTATTTAATCAAAGCCATTTTAATTGTTTCCACCCGTTCGTTGGTCGAAACGCGCATGAAATAGATGCCGGAAGCCATTGGCAGGGATTGCTGATTCTTACCGTTCCATATCAGTTGATGGATACCGGCTGATAAATCACGATTAATCAATTCCGCTACCAGCATTCCATTTAGATCATAAATCACAGCGGCAACATGATTGGCCTGCGGCAGGTGAATAGCAACCTGGGTCATGGGGTTAAATGGGTTGGGATAATTATTACTGATGAAAAATTCGGTGGGTATTTCAAGTATTTCATTATCGACATCGAATGCAAGAACCGCATCGGGATAGTACCCGGTTCGATGTAAAGAACCCCGGAAAATACGCCAGGTACTTTCTGTCCCTTTGGTTTCTTTGTAGTCAATTACCACAACGGAATTGACCGTACCAATTAAAATTTCATAATCACCATCACCATCGATATCCTGAATTGAGGGCGAACTTTCAATACTGCCGGTCACTGCAACCGGAAAATTATCGACGATTGACCCGTTAAGATTATAAGCCAGCAACCGGCCACCGGTGTGAGCACAAATTATTTCAACATTACCATCATTATTCAGATCTGCAATCGCTGGTGCCGATGCAATGGTTTGACCCACATTAACCGGCCAACCGCTTAATTCTGTCCCGGTTGACAGATCATAGGCGTGCAGCTTTGAATCATAACCACCCCAGAATAACTCGGGATAACCATTATTATCTACATCATGCAAAGCGATTCCACCGCGAATAAAATTCGTCGTTAATACCTGCTTTAGCAGTCCGCCATCATGTCCAATTATATATAGCTTGCCATCATCACTACCAACTGCAATCTCAAGTTTTGCATCTCCGGACAAATTCGCCAGCACCGGTGCAACGTTTATTCGACCGGCGGTTGTATAAGGGAAACCGCTTTTAATTGACTCAGCGGCCGAAACTGCAAAAATATTATTGTCCCAAGTTCCCACCACAACATCGATGACTCCATCATTATCGATATCACCGACAGCAGGGGCAGCCATTATCATTTCACCAATGTCAATCGGATATCCATCGACATCAGTGCCATCATGATGAATAGCATAAACAATTCCGCCTGTTAAGGAATCATTTAAAATAGTAGTTCCGAAAATAATCTCGAGATCACCATTATTGTCCATATCAACCAAGGCCGGTGTTGTAAAAATGAATCCGGTTGCCGGATAGGTCAATTGTATCAATCCGTCACCATTCAAGATATACAGATTCTGATCTTTAGAGCCGAACACCAATTCAACATCACCATCATTTTCCAGATCGGCTATGGCAGCACTGGAGCGAACCTGATTGCCGGTTGTTACCGGGAATCCGCTTAAATCCTGCCCTAAGTAGTCAATACCGAATATTTTAAAATTCTCAGTTCCGAAAAATATTTCCATTTTATCGTCACCATCCATATCATAGGCAATCGGAGAAGTTTTGACAGTGGCGCTGGCAAAATAGGGAAAATGCTGCTGGCTTAAAGCCAAATCCACGGTAATTATTTCTTCCGTTACATAAGCATAGGGGGGTTGACCAGCATAAATTGTGACCGTCAGTTCTATTGTAGCGGGAATTGCATCAGCTGTAGCAGCGATCACAAACGGATCAAACAGGCTGAAGGAAGATTGACCTGTCGGGATATCACTATTTATTTCAATTATATAGTCGATTACCATTATTCGTGGGTCAGTTGTTGAAAGTACCATCCAGACATCGGTGGCAGTAGCCCAACCTTCTCTATTAAATATCACCGGCTTTAAATTAACTGTTTCACCGGGATTAAAAATTCCATCAGCGTCATCATCGTCCTGTACATTTACTTCCTGCACGGTCAAACTGGGATACAATCCACCGGCCAGGGCTTTGAAAATATTAAGTCGACCGGAGCCTAACAGACCGGTCATGCTTTCGGTGTGGGGCGAGGTTTCGCCTTCGTTTTGCACGGAACAGTTACGATCCATGTCAGGAAAATAATCAGTGGAGCTAATAATCCGGTCTTCGATCCAGGTCTGGGTTTCATTAGGGAATTTTGACCACAGCAAACCAACGGCACCGGCTACAATCGGAGCGGAAAATGATGTGCCTCCTGCATTTTCGTAACCACTGTTGATATCAGTCATCCAGATACCTTCACCTGGAGCAGCCAGATCCACGGTTGTACCGACCGTGGCCCAGCAATTAAAATTGTCATTGGTTCCAGTAGCCGTAACTGAAATGACATTATCATAGGCGGAGGGATAATAGGGATCGGTCATGGAAGGACCAGGATTGTTACCATTTCCGGATGACGCGACAATGATCGCGCCATAGTTATTATGGGAATTATTAATAACATTTTGACTACCTGGGCTAAAGCCGGGTCCACCCCAACTCAAATTAATCACATCAGCCCCGGCCCGGGCGGCGGCCGTAATACCGTTGTAGGCATCCTCCATAATATCCGAATTGGGCGGATAAGTAACCTTAATAGGCATAATCTTTATTCCCCAGCCAACAGCGGCTACTCCAATCCCATTGTTAGTTACAGCCGTTGCGCAACTTGAGACCAGCGTGCCATGGTCATTTCCCGTATTATTCATGGGGTTATTATCTTCGGCACCAGTATCATCGGCTTCCACATCCCAGCCAATCAGATTGTCAACAAAGCCGTCACCATCATCATCAATACCATTCAAATCACCGGGATCAAATATCCAGGACCCTCCGGACTGCATGATAGTGTAACCATTACTATTAGCATCTTCACCCGGATTGTTCCAGATGTTTGCCACCAAATCAGGATGGTCCCACTGGACACCCATATCAACGATAGCTACTACAATTTCCTGCGTCGAGTCAACTCCGGGGATTTCCCCACCATCTATATCCCATAAATCCCAGGCTTCCGGTGCCTGGATAATCGGTAAATGCCATTCCAGATTATAGTGCGTGTCATTAGGTATGTAATCCGATTTAATAACCGGCATCAGTTCAGCCCTCATAACAGCTTCGGACTGTTCAAATTGCAGGCGGAGAGATTCAATATCAACGCGATTGCTACTGAGCTTAACGGTATAAAAACGATTCAGGTAGATATCACTATCACGATCATTTTCCGTAGCGCAGGGTATCCAGCGCTTGATTTGGGAAGCCTGCACCGCGTTAAGAAGCGCGCTAATTTCCTGATTGTTGGTAAAGGAACCTGCGGCTCTATCAGATAGACTGAAATCAGACACAGAATTTGCGATGTAAATCAGCAGGCGGTCGTGATGGTAATGCTGGTTCCCCAGTAATAAACTTATTACAATGAATATACTAATGATATGTTTCATGATCTTCACGTTAAGCATTAACCAGGAAGGACAGCCATCCGACTGCTCCTCTTGGTTTAAATCAATTTATTACTTATCGGATAATTATCCCAATCCGTTTAATCCTACTACAACTTTGCGGTATCAGGTACCTGAAGCAGTCGAAATCAGTTTCACTATTTACGATCTGCGCGGTATGGTCGTGAAACAGGTGAACAGAAATCATAATCCCGGATACTATACCTTTAAGCGGAATGGCCACAATGATAGCGGTGAAACAATGGCCAGCGGTACCTACTTTATACGTATGTCAACGCCTGGTTATTCAGTTACAAAAAAGTTATTATTGTTAAAAAAATCCAGATACTCATGTAAAAACGGGAAGCGACAACTTCCCGTTTTTAATTTCTTGCTAGGCCGACTTCCGACGTCTATAAAGATAACGCGGCTTAGCACCTTTGGTCACCACTGCTGGTGTAATAATCACTTTGCGTACATCTTCCAGCTCTGGCAAATCGAACATCAGGTCCATCATGAATTCTTCCATTACAGACCGCAATGAACGTGCTCCCGATTGCCGGGTTATGGCTAGTTCGATTATTACATCCAGGGCTGCATTCTGGAATGCCAGTTCAATTCCTTCTATTTTAAATAGTTTTTGATATTGTTTTACGAGGGCGTTCTTTGGTTCGGTTAATACTCTGAATAATGCAGCGTGATCCAATTCTTCCAGTCCGGCAACCACCGGTAGCCGTCCGACAAGTTCGGGGATAAATCCGAACTGGATCAGGTCGCCGGGAATAATTTCTGATAGCAAAGGAATGGGGCTTTTCTTTGATGGTTTTTTCTTTTTCGCTTTGAATCCGATCTCACCAATGCCTTTTCGACTATCCAGGATTTCGTTCAAACCATCGAACGAACCACCACAGATAAATAGTATATTTTTTGTATCAACCGGAATCAAACGCTGTTCGGGGTGTTTCCGTCCTCCCTGGGGCGGTACATTAGCGATTGTACCTTCAAGTATTTTGAGGAGAGCCTGTTGCACGCCTTCACCGGATACATCACGAGTGATTGAAGCCGAAGAAGCCTTGCGGCTGATTTTATCCAATTCATCGATGTACACGATACCCTGTTCCGCGGCGGAAACATTGTAATTTGCCACCTGCAGCAGGCGTACCAGAATATTTTCAACATCCTCGCCCACATAGCCTGCTTCAGTCAATGTAGTAGCGTCTGTTAAAGCGAACGGGACTGACAGGAACCTGGCTAAAGTCTGGGCCAATAGAGTCTTACCGGTGCCGGTGGGACCAATCAATAAAATATTACTTTTCTCAATCTCGACTTCTTCTTCCACATCCCGATAGAGGATACGTTTATAGTGATTATAAACCGCTACGGAAACGGTCCGCTTGGCAACTTCCTGTCCAATAACATAGCGATCTAAAAAGTCCTTTATCTCTGACGGTTTATGGAGTTCAAATTCGGGTAGTTCGCTTAAGTCTTCAGCCGGTTCCGGCGGAATATCAACCGGAATAGATTCATATTTTTTATTCACTTTTTCCTCGGGGCAAGTATGGTGTCAATCAAACCATAATTTT
>DAOWAH010000041.1 GCA_030634675.1 Fidelibacterota bacterium | reverse complement strand
CGTCGTAATGATATTTTTCTCATAAATACGGATCAAATCCATATTGACAACCTGGACCTGATAAAACCGGGCGTTTGTATCGATGCGTCGCTGGGGCCAGTCATAATCGAGCAAAATGTGGTTGTTGGTGCTGGAGCCTCAATTGCAGGACCGGTTTATATTGGCCATAATTGTCAGGTTTCAGTTAACGCCAATATCAGATCCGGGACAGTAGCTGGACCGGTATGCAATCTGGGAGGTGAAATCAACCGGTCAATTTTTCAGGGGTATACCAATAAAAGCCATCACGGATTTTTAGGAGATGCCTATTTAGGGGAATGGGTCAATCTTGGTGCTGGAACGAATAACAGCAATTTAAAAAACAATTATCAACCAGTGACGGTTTCAGTAAACGGGCAAAAAGTTGATTCGCAGATCCTTCATGTGGGTGTTTTTATGGGCGATCATTGTAAAACAGCGATCGGCACAAATATCAACACCGGTTCATCGCTTGGTCCGGTCTGTAATATTATAAGCCCAGGGATCCTTACCAATAGTTTACCGGCATTCACATTTTTTCTGGAGGGGAATTCACAGGAATACAGATTTAATAAATTTATAGAAACTGCTCAAACGGTTATGAAACGCCGAAACCAGCAATTTTCAGAAGCACAGATCACATTATTTAAATTTCTATATGCAAATAGGTTGATTGATTAAAAAAAATCTTTGTCAATATCAATAATTACTATTGACGAACTATCTCGTTCCAGTTATATTCCGCCCGATTTTTCAGGAAAAAATTTATGTTAGAAGGTATAATATGTCCCATTTGTGAGTCGACACTTGAAGAGGGTGATCTTAAAGAGTCGCTGATTTGCTCAGTTTGTAGAACAGACCTACGTGATAGGAAGTACTTAGATTTTTTAGAATATTTGATGACCCATGGAATCGTCGAAAACCTTGATTTTTTTGATACCGAAGTTTACAGCGAAGATATTGAACGCTTGGAACCTTCTGATGAAGATGAAGTTGATCCCACAGAGTTTGAGCGCAAAAAGGATAATTTTAGTTTATATGAAAATGAAATGGACCGACAACAGCCCGAAGAGGAGGGTCCTCGATATGATGATTTTGAAGGAATCGAGGAAGACTGGGAAGAATTCAATCGTCGAGAATTTGAAGGTTTTTGATCTTCAATAATTTGGTGAGTAATATAATGGAAGAGAAAAAAAAGTCGCAGCAGATTACCATTGAGCTGGATCAGGAAATTAGCAGTGGAGAATATGCCAATTTTGTAGTAGTTACCCATTCTCCCGCTGAATTTGTCATGGATTTTACACGCATCCTACCAGGAGTCGCTAAAGCTAAGGTGCATTCCCGTATCATTATGGCTCCGCCGCATGTGAAAGCATATTTAATGGCCCTTCAAGATAATATCCGGAAATTTGAAGAAAAGTACGGAGAAATTAAAAGTCCCGGAGCGCCATTTGGCGTAAAACCTCCGAAAAACGTTTTACCTAATTAGTCATCTGTAAAAACAGGGTCCGGATCATCCGCATACCAGACCCAAGTATGTCCGCGCTTTAACTCACGCATCTTTACTATAACCCATAACGTCAACCACAACCAGGCTACACCGTAGCCGAATAATGCTCCAAAAAGCACGTCACCCGGGTAATGTACCCCAACATACACTCGGCTGAAAGCCACCACACCGGCTAAAATAAACAGCCACGACCGCCAGCGTTTATAGAAATACCCTAAGATTGTTGCCGAGGCAAACATATTGGCAGCATGGTTGGAAACAAATCCATATTTTCCACCTCGTCCCACTAATAAATTAATCATATCAGGAATTGCATGACTAGGACGTAAACGTCCCACGAAAGGTTTAATAATCTGAGCGGCAACTACATCAGTCATTGCAATCGTAAATACCAGAATTACTGCTGCGATACGTCCCCGTTTACCACCCTTAATCAATAGAGTGAACCAAACCAATATAAGCGGAACGAGCCACAAATCCTGGTTGGTTATGATAGGCATAAACCAGTCAAAAACAGTGTTACTTAATGTCCGGTTCAAAAAAATTAGAATCAGACGGTCTATACTATCAAGCCCTGCAATCATATGTTGAATATAAGCAGATTATTTACGGGATGGAATTAACATGACCATGACAATTGCTCTCAAACCGGCTAATTAAAGAGTGCTAATCGCGATTGGGAAAAGTTTTCAGAGTAAAAACTCATAAATATCTTGATCTATTTTCGTATTTGAATTAATTTTCAAATAGATTTAAGCAGGATAGCGATATAGAACTGGTTGTTTCCCCCGCTCCCAGTTTTGGTGCTTCCTGCTTATTTTTTTATTTAACCGAATCGTCCTTTGATTTTGTCCACCAGTGCCGTAAAGTCAACATCAGAACTATAATTCCAAAGATGAACAGCAGATTTGATGCTATAATAGTAATCATAGGATTTTCTTTATCTCTGCATCCAGTACTGGGGTTACGGCAAATAAATCACCAACAATACCGTAAGTAGCGGTTTTAAAAATGGGCGCTTCGGCATCCTTATTGATGGCTACTATAATTTTACTGGAAGACATCCCTGCCAAATGTTGAATTGCACCTGAAATCCCGCAGGCGATATATAATTTGGGAGATACTGTTTTACCGGTTTGTCCTACCTGGTCGCTGTGCGGTCTCCACCCGGCATCCACTGCTGCGCGGCTGGCGCCGATAGCAGCCCCAAGGGTATCGGCGAGCGTTTCAATCACGGAAAATTTTTCCGGGCCACCTACACCTCGTCCGCCAGATACAATAATATCAGCTTCAGTGAGTTCAGGACGAGTTGCGTCTGACGTTTTAAATTCAGTTACCCGGGCTGCGAAGGCTCCTTCATCCAATCCCGGGTCAAATTCATCGACTGAAATTGTACAAGCGTTTTCTTTGATTGGATAACTATTGGGACGCAATGATACAAAAGTAATTTTATTGTCAACTGCAATATTCATCAAAGCCCTGCCGGCGAAAACTGGGCGTTGAACCTTAAGCGTGGATCCCTCAAAATCGATCTGAGTACAATCGGTGTAAACCCGACTGCCGGCTAATCCGGCTACAGCGGGTGACAAATCGCGTCCGGTTGCAGAGGCTGTAAACAATACCAGATCCGGATTGATTTTATCAATCAGTTTATGCACGGCCTGGGCATAAGCGGTCGTGGAATAATTCGTTAGATTTGACTCAGTAATTATCGTGGCTTGCTTAATCCCAAATTGACCTAAACCTTCTGCACAACTGCGGGAATCGGGACCAATTAATACAGCGCTAGCATTACCACCGGTATTGGTTGCCAGACGCTGCGCAACAGTGGCCAGTTCACCGGCTGTTTTTCTGAGTTCACCATTATATTGTTCCGCAAAGAATAATATTGTTGCCATCAGATTACTTTTGCCTCCTCTCTAAGCAGTCTTACCAGTTCGGGTACCGCATCGGGACCTTCACCTACGATTAGTCCTTCCGCTTTCTGGGGCGGGTATTCCATGGAAACAATTTCCGTAGCTACTCCCCCGTCACCAATTTCTTTTTCTTCGATCGGTTTTTTCTTGGCCATCATGATCCCTTTCAGCTTGGGATAGCGTGGCTCATTGAGACCTTTTTCACAGGTCAATAGGGCTGGTAGCTGGCAGGTAACTGTTTCGGCACCGCCTTCTACTTCCCGTATAGCCGATACCTTATTACCATTCAGATCCAAATCTACTATGGAAGTGATTATCGGCAGGTTTAAATCCATAGCTACCAGCGAACCTACTTGCTGTGCATCTGTATCAACGGACTTTTTTCCACCTAAGATCAGGTCAAATTCATGCTCTTTAATTACTTCGGATAAATGTTTTGCAACAGTTTGAGAATCCATGAAGCGACTGTCATCAGCTTTGATTAAAACCGCTTTATCCGCCCCCATGGCCAGACCGGTGCGCAGGGCGGTTATGGCTCCGATGGGTCCAAGGGAAACCAAGGTGATTTCTCCACCATGTGTTTCCTTTAATTGCAAAGCCGCTTCAATGGCAAATTCATCATAAGGGTTGACGATGAAATTGACGGAAGATTCATCAAAATGCTTTCCATCGTCCATTATGCGTACTTTTGCTTCAGTGTCCGGGACTTGTTTAACAAGGACTATGATATTCACGTCATGTCTCCTTGGTTAGAGTAAAATTAGGTTAATTTTGTGCAGGTTAGAATTTATCTGAGATACTACCTTGAAAATCTTGTTGAAATTTACCGACCCACTGGTCTATTATCAAGGTAGAAGCCGTGGGGCAAACGGGTTTAATTACCGTTTAATAAAATTTTATCAAGTCAAATTGAAAAACTGAAATCAATTCTAATTAGCCAACGATGAATTCATGTCTGACAGCCCGTGCCCGCCCTGATGAGGGGGTAGTGTTTACTGCCGGTCCGGAAGCGCTGACCATGGTCCGGGAAGTAATTTACCAACGCTTGAAAGGGGAATTCGCACCATTTAACCGGGCTCGATTTACCGATTTTTGCGCGGGTAGGGCAGATCCAGCGGGCGCCGGTGATATTTTTAAGGCATTGCAAAATTATACTTATTTCGATCCTGCAATTGGCAAAGGGGTGTTCTTGCAGGTGTTATATCAAGAATTGACAGAGTGGCAATCCCGGTACGACCTTCCTGTTAGCGCGCGGATCGATCGCAATATCAGGGGGATGGACTTGGATCAGTCGATGATTCAATATTGCAATGCCAGTCTGTCATTTCATCCTGCGCTGGTTTGCGCCGATTTTATTTCCACAGAATACGCAATTAGACCGGATATTATAATCGCCAATCCACCCTATATCCGGCAGGAACTGCTCAGACGGGACTATAAAAAATTGTTGGTCGAAAGTGCGCGGCGGGACTGGCCGGAATTGAATATATCGGCTCGCTCTGACCTCTATGTTTATTTCATCTTAAAGGCCGCCCGGATACTGGCCGACAATGGTGCAATGACCATTATTGTACCAAATGGCTGGTTAGATAATAATTTTGGTGAAAGTCTGCGAAAATTATTCAAAACCACAATGCAATTAGTGTCAATGCATGAGTTTACCGCTGAGCGGCATTTTGCCGCGGCCGTAAATACAGTTATTCTAACGGCGATTAAAAAACCGGTAGTGGCCACAGACCGGATCGAACTGCATTCGGATAATCGGGGATATTCCGTATCTCAAAAAGAATTGGCACAGACTAATCTGGGGTGGTATGGCAGTTTTTTCCGCTGCCCGGACTGGCTGCGAGCCGTGTTGAATTCCAATCGATCATTATTACCGCTTGGTGATCAATTAACCATTCAAACCGGCATTATTACTGGCGACAACCGGCAATATTATTTCCATCAAAAGACTGATAATACTATCCCGGCCATCCGTTCGCCCAGGGAAGCGACAGCAATTGAATTCCGGCGCAGCGATGCTGTAACCTGGCTAAGAACCAGCGCCATTCCTTTCAAAATTCGCCGGGCGCCATTGTTGTGGGGGGACTTGCGCGGTGGTCGTCATCTGGTTGTTTGGAACCGGGACGATCTGCCTTTTGAACACACTTTTTATGGTTTAACTCCCCAGAATGATATCAATATTTTAAAATGGGCTCTGCTGTTGAATACTTCTTGGGTGTGGTTAATGGTAGAATTATTCGGTCGCAAGAGTTTGGGTGGCGGTGCTATCCGGCTGGTAAAATGTGATTTACGGAAGCTACCTATGCCAAAAATTGAAGCAATCGACTTTGCCGATTTTAATAAGGGATTCTTAAGTCGGCCAATCGGGAATTGGCGGGCTGAGCTGAAGCAGCGGGACCGGCAGGCGCTTGACCGGGTGGTGTTTCGATCCCTGGGATTGGAAGATTGCTACTTGGATTGTATGAAGCTGATCGCTCAATTGATGGAACAACGGGAGGTAAAAAGTAAATCATGAAACGACCTAGCATGTATCAAAAGCATGAAGACAGTCTGCTGAAATTCACCAATCTATTTAATGCCGGCAAGGATGGTTTGCCGCTGGTAATGCAGATATACCAAACCGAAAATTATCGCGATGATGGGGTGATCGTGAATACCAAAACCGGCAAGCGGATTGCTTTTGACTGGGAAATCCGGGATAAATATTTTAGTAACGGAGAATTCCAATTCAAGGAATTGCGTCAATTTGAACGAAAAATCAAAAAGGAAGAAATTGGTTTATCCTTGCAATGTGACCGGGAGGAAACCGCGCTACTCGTAGCCTGGCATGAAGACTGGCTACGGTCCGATCCGGTCCCAGTGAAATTGTCCACCGATTACAAATGGAGTGAACATAATCTGGTGCGATCTACCAGACACTTTAAAATATACTCATATTCGAACCTGAAATTTTTCCGGTCTATGCTTGATCGAGCATTAAAAAGTGAGACTTATAATCACACTGTTTTTGATATGTCTACACCGTCCATTGCAGCGGATGAGAAGTAGACGGTTTAATTCTCCGGGACATGTTACGGGATTTAATAACTTTTATTTTCCAGTAGATTGAAATTGAGGAAATTACATTCCTGGCAAGTAACGCCGACCGAAGCCCGCATTATCCAAACCAAGTTACGTTCTGAAATAATCAAAACGCGATTACCGGATAATTTAAAACTGATAGCCGGAGCCGATATATCTTATGATCGTGGTTCCGATATTCTGTACTCCACGATTGTTGTGTCGGAGCTGCCCGACCTGCACATCATTGAAATTGCAACCGCCGTAACCGAAGTGAATTTTCCGTATATTCCGGGATTGCTGTCTTTCCGGGAGGGGCCAGCGGTGTTGAAGGCCTGGGAAAAACTGGAATACGATCCCGATGCAGTAATTTTCGATGGACACGGACTGGCCCACCCGCGGCGTTTCGGTCTGGCCTGTCATCTGGGATTGTGGCTTGATATTCCTGCCATTGGCTGCGCCAAAAGCTGTCTGATCGGTGAGTATGCTGTACCAGGGCAGCAACAGGGCGATTATTCCATGTTGTTGGATCGGGAAGAAATTATTGGCCAGGTACTACGGACCCGTACTAATGTGAACCCGGTATTTATTTCCACTGGTCATAAAATATACTTGAAAGAAGCGACCGAAATGGTATTACGTTGTACAAAAGGTTATCGCTTACCGGAACCGACCCGGCAAGCTCATTTGGCGGTTAATCGATTACGTCGTGGCGAGTAGTTGGAGGATTTCAGTATGGGGGGCGTTGTAATTGCCTGTTTTATTACTTATTTAGGGTGAGATTAATCAGCTCGATTCCCAATTCTGCAGCGTGCCGTTTGATTCGCTCATCCCGATAAAATTCACCGAAATAGATTTTATTGATCCCGGCATTGGCAATCATTTTAAAGCAATTATAACATGGTGATGCCGTAATATAGATTTCGGCATCTTCAATCCGGATCCCGTTACGGGCGGCCTGTACAATAGCATTTGCTTCAGCATGAATCGTTCGGACGCAATGGCTGTTTTCCATCTCATGGCCCACTTCGTCGCAGTGAGGCAAACCGCGTAAACTGCCGTTGTAGCCGGTGGATAGTATAGATTTCTCCCGCACTATAACTGCACCGACATTTTTACGATCACAGGTCGATCGGCTAGCCACTTCTTTGGCGATATTCATGAAGTACTGTTCCCAGGAGACGCGTTTGCGCATGGCGTGTATTAATTCCTGCTCATTAATTAGTTACCGGTTACTATACTGCTGCAATTTCAATTTGTTATTAATCTTGTGGAACGATCGGACATTATCTATATTACCAACCAATTATTGTTTAAAGGGATGTATAATCATGCACAAACTTAAAAAGATATCTTTATTTATTCTTATGTTATCACTAGCTGTTACAATACAGCTAACCTTTCCAGCCTGTGAAGAAAACGATGATAATGGTGATAATGGCGATAATGGCGATTTACATCAGGTAGGGGTGCTCGATCCAACGAATGATTATGAAGTGATAGTACAAATAATGGGGATCGGCAGCATGGGCTGCTCGATGGGTGATGTCATCTTGAATGGATCAGCGGTGGAAGATGCTGATTTTAAAATCAATAGTGTGGAATTTGTTTATGATGAAGATTTGGAAGTATATACTGATCAATCCAATTTAATTGCATATACGGCCGGAACAGAGTACAATTTAATAATCAAACACAGTGGAAATACCATTGCCACCGGCTATGCGGTTATGCCTTCTATTCCCACGGTAAATAATATTACCAGTCCCTATTCACACAATCTGAATACTGATTTAGAGCTTGAGTGGGTGGATGTAACCAACGCTTCTTCAATTCTGGTTACTGTTCAGTTTGAAGATACCGTTACCTGGGAAGATGAAATTTATCATTCCGGATTGATATCTGGGGAGGCAACCAGTTTCACAATTCCGGGATCATTTTTTGATTCCAATGGAGAATACGTGCTCACAATTGAAGCTTACTACGGAATCAAAGAAGGTCTGGATATGGATGCTATCGACAGTACAAAAGGATATAACATTGATGGCCCGGCCGGCATATTTATGGCTGTAACAGTTTTCCCTTCCGATCTGGATAGTGAAGGGTTTATCATCCAAATCGGAACACTAGCCCAACGGCTGGGAAAACAGGCTGAAAATAAAATATCCTACCGCGAATTGGTTGCGAGAAACCGAGAGCGGTTCCTGGAATCGTTTAAAAAGAAATAACCAGTCGAATCAAGTTAAAAAATCGATCGTTTTTCGAATACTGTCCGCCAGTATATCGATCTCTGATCGCGTATTATAAAAATAAATACTGACCCGCGATGTAGCCGGTACGCCCAGTTTTTGCATAATTGGCTGGGCACAATGATGCCCGGCTCGAATGGCAATTCCTTCCTGATCCAGGAATTGGGCCAGGTCGTGGGGATGAACATCTTTCACAGTAAAGCTGATTACCGGACCGCGTTTAGCAGAGTTGCCGTGGATTGTCAATCCATCTATTTCACCCAGGCTTTTCAAGGCGTAGCCAGTTAGATCATTTTCGTATTCTCCAATTGCTTCGAATCCAATTGATGTGAGGTAATCGATGGCAGCGCCCAGCCCAATGACCTGGGCGATTTTGGGTGTGCCTGCCTCGAATTTCCAGGGGATTTCATTCCAGGTGGATTTTTCCATCGTAACCGATTGGATCATTTCACCGCCGCTTAGAAATGGTTCCATTGCTTCCAGCAATTCCGGTTTGCCAAAGAGCACGCCAATGCCGGTGGGACCCAGCATTTTATGACCGGAAAAGGCCAGGAAATCACAATCCAGCTCGGTTACGTCGACTGGGTGGTGTGGCACACTTTGCGCTGCGTCTACTACGGTGATTGCCCCGACTTGGTGGGCCATTTCGATAATTTGTCTGGCCGGATTGATAGTGCCGAAAACATTGGACTGCTGGATAAAAGCCACCAGTTTAGTCCTGGCTGTAAAATATTGGTCCGGGCTAGATAGGTCCAGAGCTCCATCAGCCGTGATCGGGATAAATTTTAATGTTGCGCCGGTGTCCCGGGCGGCCAGTTGCCAGGGGATCAGGTTGGAGTGGTGCTCCATCTCCGTCACCAGTATTTCATCGCCAGGACCCAGATTGTGCCGACCCCAGGCGTAGGCTATTAAATTGAT
>DAOWAH010000309.1 GCA_030634675.1 Fidelibacterota bacterium | reverse complement strand
GAAACATGTCGATACCGGTTTGGGACTGGAACGTGTTCTGACTGTAATCCAAGGTAAGAACAGCAATTATGATACGGACTTATTCCAGCCGATAATTCATAAAACCGCCGGTTTATCCGGGGTTAATTATGCTGAAAATCCGGTACCCTTCCGCGTTATTGCCGACCATATCCGGATGCTCACTTTTTCCATCGCCGATGGTGCCATGCCATCCAATGATGGCCGGGGTTATGTATTACGAAGGATTCTACGCCGGGCAGCCCGCTTCGGACGCATGTTGGAGTTGCATGAACCTTTCCTGTTTCAGTTAGTGGATACGGTAGTGCAGATCATGGGGGAGGCTTTTCCCGAGGTAGTGGAGAAACGTAATCATATCAGCAATGTGATCCGGGCAGAAGAAGCATCATTCAACGAAACTTTGGACCGGGGGCTTAATAATTTTGAAAAAGTCGTTGCCCGGCTAAGTGGTAGCACAATTTCCGGTAGTGAAGCCTTCCGCTTGTATGACACCTATGGTTTTCCGCTGGATCTGACCCAACTCATGGCTCGTGAGCGGGGATTGGAAGTCGATGAAGCAGGATTCCGAAAGGCGATGGAACAGCAGAAAACCAGGGCTAAAGCAGCCGGTAAATTCCAGCATGATACCCGGAAAATTGATTGGCAGACTTTCGGTGAGGGGAGCGATTCAAAGTTTATAGGTTATGAAACCGCCAGCGCAAATACTCAGGTTCGCCGCTGGGCCAGGTTAGAGAGCGATATATTACTGGTACTCGATCAAACTCCGTTTTATGCCGAATCGGGTGGTCAGGTCGGTGATACCGGTAAAATAACCGGTGATGGGATTGATCTGCTGGTCGTTGATACCTGGAAGGATGGTGACCGGTTCGTGCATCAGTGCAACGGTTCATTCAACGTCGAAAATGCTGGTGAAACAGTGCACTGCGAAGTGGATGCAGCACGACGCCGGGATATAAAGCGCAATCATACCGCCACCCATCTCATGCACACCGCTCTGAAACAGGTTTTAGGCGATCATGTCCATCAGGCTGGTTCGTTAGTGACTCCGGAACAGCTCCGTTTTGATCTCACTCATTTTGAGAAATTGACCCGGGAGCAGATTGTGGAGGTGGAAAGCCTGGTTAACCATGAAATCCGCCACAATTCGAAACTTCTGGTCGAGATTAAAGCTTTTGATGAAGCTAGGCAGGCAGGGGCGGAAGCTTTATTTGGTGAAAAATACGGCGACGAAGTCAGGATGATAACCATCGTTGATTTTTCTAAAGAATTGTGCGGGGGAACCCATGTGGACCGTACCGGTGAAATCGGTTTTTTCAAGATTATTGAGGAATCGGCCTTGGCGGCCGGTGTCCGGAGAATCGTTGCGCTGACTGGCAAGGGAACGGAAGAATATGTTCAAGATCTTGAAGCCAATACCAGCCTGATCCAAGCGCGGTTTAATTGTCCAGCGGCTGAATTGCCCGAACGGATCGATCAATTGCTGATACAAAAAAAACAGTTGGAAAAGGAACTAAAACAAAAGCAGCAGGTTGATAACAAATTCAACGTACGGAATATAATGGAAAAAGGGTCAGTCGTCGGCAATTATAAGGTGGTTGTAACAACAGTGGCAGCGGTCGATAATGAAGATCTGAAAACAAAGGGTGATAGTTTACTGGAAGTGCTGAATTCCGGGGTTGGCGTACTGGGGGCTGATATCAGCAGCAAACCTGGTGCGGTTGTAGTTGTCACCCCTGATTTGGTGCAGGCTGGTATCAAGGCCGGTGATTTGGCCCGTGAGATTGGCAAATTTATGGGCGCCGGCGGTGGGGGACGTCCCCATCTGGCGACTGCCGGAGGTAAGGACCTGAGCAAGCTTCCGGCCGCTTTAGAAAATGTCAGGAAAAAAATAGTGCGGCAACTGGAAAACCTAAAATAATTGAAAGCATTAACTAACGAGTAACCCGAATGGGAAGACATCTAATAATTGATAAAAGTGAACCGGGAAAGGTGGGAATAAATCTGCCGCTGGTTGACGTGCCAGTTACCGACCCTGCCAGCATTTTTGAAGATCGATATTTACGCCAAAGCGCACCAAAACTACCGGAAGTCAGCGAACCGGAAGTAGCCCGTCATTATATAGCGCTATCTATTAAAAACCATCATGTGGATAAGGATTTCTATCCCCTGGGATCCTGTACAATGAAATATAATCCCAAGATCAATGATGTCGTAGCAGCCTGGCCGGGATTCTCAGGGTTGCATCCGGCCCAACCGGAGCATACCGTTCAGGGAGCATTGCAACTCATGTGGGGATTAGAACAGCAATTGAAAGCAATAACCGGCATGAATCGATTCACACTCCAGCCCAGTGCTGGGGCGCAGGGGGAACTGGTGGGGGTATTCCTGATTCGGAAATATCATGAAAAAAAGGGCAATGCCGGAAAGACCCATATTTTGATTCCTGACAGCGCTCATGGTACCAATCCCGCCAGCGTCATTATTGGTGGCTATCAGACCCGGCAAGTGAAATCGGGACCGGATGGCCTGGTTGATATTGAAGATTTGAAAGTGCAACTGGATGATTCGGTGGCCGGGATGATGCTGACCCAACCAAACACGCTTGGTCTGTTCGAATCGAATATCTGTGAGATAACCGACTTGATCCACTCGGTTGATGGAATTATGTACATGGACGGAGCCAATCTCAATGCTTTGATCGGAATCGTTCGACCGGT
>DAOWAH010000184.1 GCA_030634675.1 Fidelibacterota bacterium | reverse complement strand
CGTACCTTTAATAGTCATTACGCGATAATTGCCTTTGGCAGCAGCATAGACAGCCTGACCACTGGAACCAGTTAATCCCAAGTTACCTTTTAAACCTACCAACCGTCGATTAATTTTCAGGAATTTTCCCCGGTTCAGTGAGAAATCGATATCACCGGCAGTTACGCCCCAGGCTGGATGTTTAACCATCAGGTAGACCTGATCGATTTCTTCCAGAGTCAGTGTATTTCCTTCCGGTTGAATAGGTAAGTTCTCATCTGCCAGAACTCCGCTGACTTGAATATCATCGGCAAGTTTGCCCTGCAGTTGTAACCGCAAACCGCCATTAATATCGGTTCCGCCAAAAGGCGATAACTCCACTCTGCGATAAATGCTCCCGGCGGTGAATAATTCATCCTGTTTTGGTTTCGTTTCCGGTGAAAAATGCTGAATTGGCTTAACTTCCAACGGATTGGTTATTTCACTTATCAAAGGCAACTGCAGATATTGGGGACCCACCGTTAAAGGTAAACCGGGACTGAGATAGGAATAGGTGCTGATATACTGCACCGTATCGTTGGAAGTAGTCTGTAAAACAATCCGGCCGGTCAAAGAATTAAGGGAATAATTCTCGATCCACCGGCCACTACTGAATAGTTGCAATGAACGGCTGATAACCGGCGATTGGGTCAGGAAAAAGACGCTGTCAGCAGGCGCTACCGTAACAGTATCCCGCGCCTGAACTGTTTTAAATGATCCGGCCCAAACCAGATTAGAACTTAAACCAAATATGAGCAGAATAGTATTAAGATTAGATCTCAAACCGGATGATAAAAATATTTTCGGAAGTCAATAAATACAGGCGATTATTAAATACCGTGGCGTGAATTATGGCTCCCTCAATTGCTGCGAATTTTTGAACATTCCCCATCCTCGAACGATCACCTGACTGCCACTCTGCGCGGGAATTTAAGGCCAACCAGTATCCTTTATAATGTACCAGAATAGATGGGTCGTCCAAAGCAAGCGGCAGATTCACTACCGGACGACCGAAACGATTGTAAATGCGAACCTGGTTACGGCAAGGAAATAAAACACCTGTCTCGCCACTGTTCGAAACAGCCAGATCCGCCACGCATCTGACCGGATCAATCTGATTTTCCAGATCGATAAGGGTTTCCAGCCGGTTGACATTGTTATCAATCCGGATTATCAAACTACTGGATTCGGAGAATGCCAATAATGCACCCCATGGGTCAACTGATAAACTCTGGGGATACTGATACAATTCCCCTGATTCAGTTAGATTAAAATCGCCGATATAATTCAGTTGCAGGTCAAACCGTAAAAGGCGGTGTTCAGACCGATCGCAGACGATCACTTCCAGATTATTCACGATTAGATCAGTCGGATCAAAAAAAGCATCGAGTTCGCGACCGAAACCACCGGTATAAATAACAATATTATCAGTTTTAATTGCCGCCAGTTGTCGTTTTTGAGGATCCATTAGAAATATTGTTTCCCCACTTCCGACGGCAATGTAGGCTGGATTAAAGTCGGAATCTAACCGATCACTCAAACTCAGGATTGAAGTATTCAATTGACCGGAAAGGGTGGTAATTACCACTAAACTAAATATCAGCCAATTACGCATATTATTGATAATAATATTAGTCCGGAAGTGTTCCGTATTCCTTTCCGATTGGACGTTTCAGGAAATATGTTCCGGTTCCGATTAATAACAAAGCAAATATCTGGGCGCCCGTAAGACCAAAAATATACTCAGGATTTACACGGATAAACTCAATCAGGAAACGTTCAATCCCGGCGAGAATGAAATATGTGAAAAACAGATTACCAGTAACCTTTATTGTCAGGCGCATTCTCCAGAGAATGAAAAAAATTACCAACTCTGCGATGAATTCATATAATTGGGTTGGATGTACATGAATACCGGCTGGCAAATTGGGAAAATGCAGACCCCAGGGCAGGCTGGTTTCCACACCAAAACAACAGCCGTTTAAAAAACAGCCACAACGGCCAATGGCATTGCCAAGAATCAGTAATGGCGCAACGATATCAGCAAAAGTCAACCAATCCAATTTATTTCGAACAAGAACCCAAGTTACTCCCAGCGTCCCACCAATCAGTCCACCAAAAAAAACGAGTCCGTAGCCAGAAAATATGACACCCAGCGGATCAGCGATTACATCACCAATATTTTCAAGTAAATAATAGATTTTAGAGCCCAGGATACCTCCTACCGCTCCCCAAAATATTATATCGGTAGCAAGATTAGGGTCATATTTCAGGCGCTTTAATTCCTTATGCAGAATGTAATAGTCAACATAAAACGCCATAACAAGCGCCAAACCATAACTATACAGCTTGATCGGACCAAGCTCAAACAGAATCGGGTGCATTCAGCTTAGTTCCACATTTTGCGCAAAATTTATCATCAGATTTGACCGTTTGTCCGCACTCGGTACAGAAGTGCTCTTTAATAGAATCGGATTTCTGCGGTACCGATTCGCCTTTCTTCTGTCGATAGAATAAAAATCCTATGACGACGGCAACGAGCGCAAGCACTGCCAGCGGTTCGATTAAAGGCATCCGATGGCGTTTATCTGCCAGCAAGGCTGCTGAAGGCATATTAGGCATCCCCCCTCCCTGCTCTGTCTCAGCCATCATTTTACGCAATTGCTCAATGGTGGTTTCGCCGGTATGATTTTCATAACTGAAAACTACCTGGTATATTTCGTTTGCTAACAGGGACGGCATCAATTTGCGGTAAAAAGTTATGCCATGCTGATCTTGAAACGACTCCATATCGGATTCAGGAAAGGTATAATTCTCAGCTCTAATCGGTTTCTGCACCGCAAACATATATTCCGGGATAGCATGACCAAACTGCAGATCATAGGTAACTTGTCTTACATGGTCATCTGTGAAGGGATCATAATAAAATTCGACATGAAAATCGGAACTGGTTAAGTTAAGGTTGACCCATTTTTCTGGACCACGATTTTCGATAGGTACGGATCCCAATGTCCCCATCGTGTCAACTATTCCGGCAGCCAGTACTTTTTCAGTTTCACTGGGCACTCGAAATTCCAATTTCTTTGGCAAATGCCCATCATTCACCTTGCCACTGATGATTACAAGTATCCCGGGCTGGTCGTATTCCGGCCAGAGTGAAAAGACAAATTCATCGAAAGTGTCTGATTGTCCGTTTAGTAGCCCGGTTGTACAAAGTAACAATCCGAGAATTAATATTTTGCGCATATTCATCCTTGTTTAATCAATGAAATTAAATAGAATTTGGTTCCCGTTGACAGTATTATAAGCAGTGGTTTAAGCCGGTGCGGTGGTAATCATAGCTAGTACTATCAAATCATAAATAGTATGACTGTAAGCGGTTATTCCAAACCCCCTGAGCACGTAAATTATTCCCAATATCATGCCGGCTAGTGTACGAACCATGAATAATCTGAATTCATAATTATCACCGAAGTTGCCCATGAAATGAAAAAGTGAAAAAATGATTGCCGCCAGAATTACGGCAGCGCTGTTGCAGGTCGGCCGTGACCACTGAAATACGAATTTTAACACCGTTCCTAATCCGCTGATCAGTAAAACACGAAATATAAATTCCTCATAGATTCCGGCACCGACCGCGAGAATCAATTGCTGAATAAGGGTTTTACCATCACTGAACATTAACAGAGATTGAGCGCTCCTCAATATAAAAAACAGAATACCACCCCAGACCAGACTTTCGGCTAACATTACCAGCAGATAGCTGCTGCGAATATTGGTAATCGCCCAATTTTTCTTTTGCACCAGGAATACGATTATAAAGCCCAGCATGAATACAATACCGAATCCATAGACACCAAGAATACCAAAAGTATCCAACACCTGCCGCATCAATACATCGGCGCCATTGCGCAGATTGGGAATATCATCGGATGAGACCAGTAAAATTCCCAGCTCATAGATTAGAAATAACGGTATCGCAAATACAAAACTGTAAAACGGAGATCGGGACTGGTTCCAATAAGTGCGGTCGGTCGGCATAGTTTTGTTAGACATTTATTAATTAATATTTAATAATTAATAATTTAGGCTGTACACATTACTATTAATAATTAGCTGTGGCGCTATTAATCCCGATCAATCTGTAACACGGCCAGTAAAGCCTCCTGAGGTATTTCCACATTACCAATCTGCTTCATACGTTTTTTGCCCTCTTTCTGCTTGGCCCATAATTTGCGCTTGCGGGAAATATCGCCACCGTAACATTTAGCGGTCACATTTTTTTTCAAGGCTCTAATATTAACGCGGGAAATTATCCTGGAGCCCAAAGCGGCTTGAACTGACACATCATACATCTGTCGCGGAATCAATTCCTTCAATTTCGACGTCAGCGCCACT
>DAOWAH010000109.1 GCA_030634675.1 Fidelibacterota bacterium | reverse complement strand
TCGCCGCCACCAATCAAAATATTGAAGCACTGGTTGAAAAAGGGGAATTCCGCGAAGATCTTTATTATCGCTTGAATGTCTTCCGGATCGTCCTGCCGCCTTTGAAAGAACGAAAAGAGGATATCCCCCTCCTGACGGAGTATTACTTACACCAGCTGTCTAAAAAGATGAAAAAGGCGTCCCTGCGAATTTCATCCGAAGTGCAGGACATATTTCAAAAATATCCCTGGCAGGGTAATATTCGTGAATTAATCAACAGCCTTGAAAATGCCATCATTCGCTGTAATGAGGAGACAATTCAGCCCCACCATTTACCGGATAATTTTGAATCGTACCGGATAGAGGGAACTGAACACAGTATACCCGCTACTTACCAAACCTCCATTAGGCAGTTCGACCGGGATTATTTCGTTGACCTGCTCAGATTTACCAATGGTAATATTACCCGGGCGGCCATTATCGCCGGTTACAGCCGCCCCCACCTCCATATTAAATTAAAATCTTTGGGTTTGAAAGAGTGATACGAGCAGCATAATTATTAAAATTCACTCATTAGTAAGAATATTGTTACACTAGCTTAATCTCAATTCATCATCCTATATTTATATTTTTTAATTATATACACCTCAATCTCATACCTGACCAAATAAAACAAATATCAATAGTCATATTTATCTAACACTTGCTTAGCCCCTTGATTACTTAAAGTGTAAGATAATACTAACAGTTTCACTGATTTAATCACGACCTCCTGTAATTGAGAAATAATAACAGCACTATAAGACAATATAAAACAGTAGCATAAAAATTTCTAAATTAAGCTGGTACAATCTTTGAGTGCCTAATAGCGCGATGGCAAAAGAAATTTCATCTCCTACCCCAGAAAATACTGCTTTAGTGGAAGTACCAAGCTCACAATATCCCAGTAAAGCGGTACTTTATAAGCAGCTTGGTATTGAATTTGTAGATTTAAAAACCTTTTATTCCTTTGATAATTCCATAGCATTAAAAATGACTGAGGAATTATGTGAGTATCACCGCGTAGTTCCTTTAGAGGCAACTGCCGATGGTCAATTAAAGTTGGCCATGGCTGATCCATTTGATATGGTTGCCCAACAAATTGTCAGTGCCAAAACCGGATATTCTGTAAAAGCGCTAAAATGTTCTGATGAAGATATTGGCTTTGCACTTGGCCGTATTTTTAAAAATGACACCAGTTTTGAAGAAACACTCCAAGAACTGATCGAAGTAGATGATGATTCAGAGGAATTAGAGACCCCCGAAATCAGCATAGATATTCTTCGATCAGAAGCTTCTGATGCTCCGGCAGTAGTGTTTGTGAATTCGCTTTTAGTTCAAGCCATACAGGAACGAGCTAGCGATATTCACATAGAACCGCAAGAGACAGAGCTTCGTATTCGACTCCGGATCGATGGTATTTTAAAGGAATTACAAGCGGCATCTAAGAAGTTGCAGGGTGGTGTTGTAGCCCGTATAAAAATACTGAGCAGTATGGACATTGCTGAGCAACGAGTACCGCAGGATGGCCGAATAAAATTTAAAATTATGGGACGTAGCGTAGATGTAAGAGTGTCAACCGTTCCTGGTATTTATGGCGAAAAAATTGTGATGCGGATATTGGATAAAGGTAGTACATCACTCAATATTAATGACCTTGGTATTAAGCCGGATCAGTTAAACCTTTTGAAAGAAATTGCGAAAGCCGCCCATGGTATGATACTGGTTACGGGTCCAACCGGAAGTGGAAAGACCACCACCCTTTATTCCATACTGAATTATGTGAATTCACCGAGCTTAAATATTGTAACGGCGGAGGATCCGGTTGAATATCGCCTGCCGGGGATCACCCAGATCCAGATGAAACCCAAAGTGGGATTAACTTTTGCTTCGACCTTAAGATCGTTCTTACGGCAAGACCCCGATATAATTATGGTAGGAGAAATGCGTGATCTTGAGACTGCTGAAATTGGTGTTAAGGCTGCTCTTACAGGACACCTGGTCCTCAGTACATTGCACACCAATGATGCCATTTCGACGATTACTCGGTTAGTTAATATGGGTGTGGACAGGTATTTAATTACCTCTTCGGTCTCATTGATTGTATCACAGCGTCTGGTAAGAAGACTTTGTTTGAACTGCAAAACTTCATTTAAACCCAGCATGAGTTTGACAAACAATTTCGCTCGAATGGGGTTCGAATTATCAGACAATGAATATTATATCGGTGAAGGCTGCAAACAATGCTCCGGTAGTGGATATTGGGGTCGGGGTGCAATCCACGAATTTTTATTTATAACTGAAGAACTAAAAGAATTAATAGTAACAAATGGTACTGAAAAAGAAATGCGTGAAGTAGCTGAGAAGTCCGGGATGGTATCACTGCTGAATAGCGGACTACAAAAAGCAGCCCGGGGAATCACATCTTTAGATGAAGTTTTACGGGTCAATTAATGAATACATTCAAATATATTGCTATTGATTCCCGTGGAAAACGAACTGAAGGAACAGTTGCCGGGCTGGTATTAGAAGACGCCAAACGTGATGTGAAGAAGATGGGATTGAGAATCCTTGAATTATCGCAAATAAAAGTAAAAACCAGTACAAAAAAGAAATTTACTGAAATCAATCTGACGCCCCCTAAGGTGAAACCCGAATCCTTGATCAGGTTTTTTCGTCAATTGGCTACCATGTTAAATGCCGGCATACAATTGATCGACGCATTGGAAATCCTCAAGCTACAGTCGCGTTTGCATGATAAACTATTTGCAGAAGCACTGTCAGATATAACCAAATTGGTTCAGTCGGGAGTTCCCTTCAGTGCCGCGCTGAAAGAACATAAAAATATCTTTTCTAAAATGATAACCTCGATGATCAGAGCGGCTGAAGTTGGGGGTGGCCTGGACAAAATTATTGACCATATTGCTGGATTCATAGAAAAGGAAGCGGATACCAAGAAGAAAATTAAATCCGCCACTAGTTATCCGAAATTTGTAGGGGGATTCTTCCTGCTTATCCTTACTGGGATAGTTTTCGGATTATTACCCATCTTTGAAGATATATTTGCCGACTTTGGGGCAACTCTCCCTGTTCCTACGCAAGTAATTCTGGCCTCCAGCAATTTAATAAAAAACAATATACTGTTAATTGTGGTTATAAGTATTCTGGCGATTATCGGTTATAAGACCTATAGCAAGACTGAAAAAGGCCGCTTGTTTTTAGACCGGCATTTGTTTGACATTCCAGTCGCTGGTAATTTTTTCCAAAGATCGACCCTGATCCGTTTTACAATTACCCTGAGTATCCTGATGAAAAGTGGGGTTGGATTAATTGAAGGCTTGAGAATTGCCGCACAGACTGCTGATAACACCTATATCGATAAAATCGTTGGTATCATGTGCGATAGAATAGCAGAGGGTGATAGTTTCGGCAGTCAACTCTCCCAATACCCGGAGATTTTTCCTCTCTTGGAATCCAGTATGATTTCCGTTGGTGAAAAATCCGGTTCGCTTAACTTAATGCTGGACAAGGTAGCCGAATTCAATGACCAGGAATTTTCCACTAAAGTAGAAAATTTATCAAATGTACTCGAACCGGCAATAATGGCCTTTCTGGGTGTTGTTGCCACTATACTGGTACTGGGTCTTTATTTACCAATTTTTAAAATGTCCGGGGCAATCCATTGATTTACCTGACAATAACACAATGAATACAATTCACATGGTTACAAAAAAAGGAGACAATAATGAATAAGTTCAGAAATACAAAAGGCGGTTTCTCATTGATCGAGTTGATGATCGTTATTGTGATCATCGGCATCTTAGCTGCCGTTGGGGTTCCTATCTACACCGGGAACGTGAAAAAGGCCAAGCAAGCCGAATGCGATGCCACCATGGGTATGATCCGCACTCAATTGCGGGTGGAATATGCAGAAAACGATACCTATCCACCTAATCTTGTAGCAGCAACTGCTGATGCGGTTACCCTTGTTGTTCCATTGGGAATGGCAGCCGCTAATCTGGATGGCAAGTATTTTGTTGCCGCTAACTATACTTACCTGTGGGAATCAGCAACAACCTTTACCCTGACCTGCGCTAATAATGGTGTAATTGATGCTGATAGGACTTTGGATGAGGCCGGAGCATTTACAGGTGGCAATGACTAAACATGAGCCGGTTTGATAAAGTTAACGCTGGATTTACATTTGTGGAAACAGCCATTGCGATGGTCCTGCTAATGGTAATTTTCCTCGGCAGCGTGCAGTATATCCAAGTGAGCCGGAGTGCTATAGCCGCTACGGCTCACTCGCTAAAAGCGTGGCAGACAATCACCAACCGGTTTGAATATGCTTTAGCACTGGATTACAGTTCCTTAACAGATAGTTTGGCAGAATCGGGGACTCTGCTGGCCTGGGATGATTTACAATCATATCGAACAACCGTGATTGAAAATATTGATGACCCAGTGGATGGGAGTACGCCAGCCGACACGGTTCTGCCAGACTATTTAAAGATAACTGTGAAAATTGCTCGGTTTTCGGCAACAAATTTTACCGACAGCTCAGCCATTTATATCACACCGCAACGTAGTTGGTAGTAGTGCAGAGTTCAAAAAATGAACAGGGATTCACCTTTGTGGAATTATCATCGGTCTTGGCCATTAATGCAATTCTTGTAATTACTTTTGCAACGATTTTATTTATGAACCAGAAACAATCGCGTGCAATACAACACAGTATAGATTCACAACGTGACATGCTGATTCTGGACAAATTGGTTCACCATCACTTATTGAAATCTTTTTCCGATTCACTCTTCATTTACGTGGACGAAAGTTCCGAACAGGCCCAGACGCCCTCAAATAGCGGTGCAATTCTGGTAACAATAGATGCTGACAGTAATTCATATCGTATTACTTCCGACAACAACCAGTTAGTCTGGGAAAAAAACACAACGACACTGCATCCGGTGACTGCTTCAATAGCCGGTTTGAATTTTTCCAGATCCCCTGCCACCGGCTATAAATATATTGAAATTGCAATGAATCTATACCAAGAAACCGACACAGTCAGATATGTTAAGTCATTTATCCCCCGTAATTGAAATTTTCCTGAGTTTAGCTGGGATACTAGCAATTGGTGCTATTTTTGCGATTATAAGTAACAACGCTATCGATCGAATTGCCAAAAACCAGCCGCTAACTACCCCGAGTCCCTACTGTCAAACCTGTGCCGCCACCCTGCAGTGGAAAGATATGATTCCGATTGTCAGTTATTTAATCGCAAAAGGTAAATGCCCTTATTGCGGAGCTGATATTCCCAGGCGCAATATATTGATAGAAATCTCGGAGATCGTTTGGGTTGGATTATTCATCATGAAATTTGGCTGGAATTACCCGGCCCTGCTGGAAATGCTTTTTGGTATGTGCCTGATAGCCATTATAGTGATTGAGTACGAAAGAAGAGTCCTTTCGGAATCACTACTGTTGTTTTTGATCATGTTGTCTACCATTTATATTCTGGCTTTCAAACATACCGAGTTCCCGCAGGCGATTAGCAGCATGAATATTGGAACAACAATTCTGATAACTTATATTTTGCTTATAAGAATCGCTTGAAATTCAAAAAGGATAGAATTCAGAGAAATAAAATTTGGCGCCGTATTGGGATTGTTCTTTGGCTTACCCCTGATTTACCTGTGTATCTTATTAAGCTGGTTAATCGGTGCGATATGGGGCTCGATTAATATTAAAATATTTAGACAAAAACCCAAGTCTGCCCTACCTGACTACCCATTTATTTTAGCTATCTCAGCCTTAATAATGATCATGTTTGGTGAAAATATTTTAACCCACTATTACAATTGGATAACGTAGTCAATGCCTGATAAAAGAAAACATGAAGAGGGTTCGGTTCTGGGAATAGTCATGGTCTATTTCGTTGTATTCAGTCTGACCGGTTTGATCTTCATCAGCTTGGCGGATCAAGCACATCTGCAAAATATTGATGCAATCCACGATTATAAAAATCATTGGGCGGTAGAATCGGCAATAAATGAAGCATTATGGCGCATGAATAATGGGCCCGATTCATTGGCTACATTTCAAGATAGCACACTCACTTCCACTTACAACGAAACTACTATGATATTAACTGTCAGTA
>DAOWAH010000332.1 GCA_030634675.1 Fidelibacterota bacterium | reverse complement strand
TGCTGCTGTCTGTTATCCACCAGTAGAGCAACAGCTGCCGGTCGCGCTGATAATCGAACCGGGCGAACCACGTGAGGATCGTCGTCAACTTGCAGTGGCCAATTCAATTGACAGCAGCGGCAATATCGATTTGGACCGGGCTATATCCGAAGGTTTATTTTCCTTTATTTTGTTAGCGCTTTCGATGGGTTTTCTGGCGCTGCTGACACCCTGTGTATTTCCTATGATTCCGATCACCGTATCATATTTTACCCATCAGGGAGAATTGGAAGGCCGTAGTCCGGTCAAACAGGCATCAGTATATGCGATTGGAATTATTTTTACCTTTTCCATCCTGGGATTATTGCTGGCGTTAACACTGGGTGCGGCGGGCGCCAACCAGTTGGCGGCCAATCCCTGGGTGAATTTATTCATTGGCGCCCTGTTTATCTATTTCGCCCTGTCTTTATTCGGGATGTATGAAATTCAAGTACCTGAAAAATTGCGCTCATTTACTTTGAAACAGGAAGGCCGTTCCGGTTATATCGGAACGTTGTTTATGGCACTGACTTTCACCCTAACTTCCTTTACCTGTACGGTTCAATTCGTCGGTTTATTATTAGTTGCGGCAGCCCAGGGCCAGTGGTTCTGGCCGTCGATCGGCATGCTGGTCTTTAGCGCCGCATTTGCCTTACCCTTCTTTTTCCTGGCCCTGTTTCCCCAGTACCTGGCCAAGTTGCCCCGATCCGGTGGCTGGCTTAATTCGGTAAAGGTAGTTATGGGTTTTCTGGAATTAGCGGCGGCCTTCAAATTTTTAAGTAATACCGATCTGGTCTGGCGCTGGAGTATTTTCACCCATACTGCAGTCTTGGCTGTCTGGACAATTATTGCTCTGATGACCGGCATCTATTTATTGGGCAAACTGCGTTTACCCCATGATTCGGAAGTCAGCTCGGTCGGGGTACCACGGATGCTTTTGAGTATGTTTTTCCTGACCTTTGGGCTATACTTGGGTACCGGTCTGATCGGACAACCTATCCACGGCCTGATCTATTCGTACCTGCCACCCAAAATTGAGAGGGAAACTCAGAATGTTGTAATCAATGGATCGATTCATGATGAATTTTACTGGTACAAGGATCTGGATACCGCGCTTGAGGAAGCACAACGAGAACAGAAACCGGTCTTCGTAGATTTTACCGGTTACACCTGCACTAATTGCCGCTGGATGGAAGCCAATGTATTTACCAAAGCGGAAGTACAGGCTCGCTTCGGTGAATTTATCCTGGTGCAATTATACACCGATGCTGGAGAAAACTATAAGGAGCATCAACAATATGAAATTGAGCGGTTTGGAACAGCATCCTTACCATTTTATGTGGTACTGAGTCCGGAGAATGAAGAAATTGCCCGCTTCCCGGGCATGTCACGTAATATTGATGAATTTTTAGATTTCCTTGATATGGGATTAGCTGGTTACTAAGAAAGGACAGATATGCGAAAATATATTATCATGGGGGTGATATTATTAACAGTAATAATTGGATGTGCACAGAAGGATACGAATCAGCCCAGAAAAGCGTCCCCCCGCCCGGCTAATGCTGTAAAAGCGCCTGATTTTACTCTAATGTCGCTGGACGGAATGGAATTTTCATTCAGTGAACTAAAAGGAAAAGTTGTCCTCTTAAATTTCTGGGGAACCTGGTGTCCACCCTGCCGCCGTGAAATCCCCGATTTCATCAAATTGTATGATAAATATCAAGATGACGGACTGGAAATAGTTGGCATTACCTTATCATCCGGAACAGCGGCCGATATTGAAAAATTTGTCAGGCTATGGGATATGAATTATAATATTTTGACGGATATCAACAGTAATGAAACTCAGGAGGTTACGGCGCTATATAGCCGCGCAACCGGTTATCCGATCAATGGTATTCCCACTACTTTTTTAATTGACCGAGATGGTTATATCAGGAAATCTTATGTCGGTCCGCGAACCGAGAAAGTGTTTTACGCTGATTTCGAACCATTTTTATAATTTTGACAATTCTACCATATTAGTGACAGTATGGTTTTAGCGGGTCGGACTTGCTTAAATCTGACCCGCGACTGACAGGTCGAATAATTTGAGGACTCTGGTGAATAACGAACTACCCAGCGGATATCATGAGATTCGCTGGAATGGTTTGAGTGATAAAGGCGCTCCGGTAGCAACCGGAATGTATTTCTGTCAGATTAATGCCGGTAGTTACCATGCCACTAAGAAGATGTTATTATTGAAATAAAAAATAGCGTATAATAAACAGTAAAACGGCTTCGATTTGGAGGCCGTTTTGTTTTGGAACATTTCCCCTTTTGATCGCATTGAAATTATAAATTTTTGGAGATAATATGCGTTACAGATTGCTATTTTTATTTACGATTATTCTTGGAATATCCGCAGCCCAAAATTCGATTGTGGATCAGTTCAGTCAAGCCCTGGCTGATGTCGCGGAAAAGGCAAATCCGGCAGTAGTTACTATTACT
>DAOWAH010000316.1 GCA_030634675.1 Fidelibacterota bacterium | reverse complement strand
CTGATTTTTAAGATTATTGAACAACGTATGCAACTGATCGGTTTTTTGAATGATGCCAAAAAAGACTATATGGCCTCAATTGCAGATGAGCAAAAAAAGATAAAGAAACAGTAATATATTTCATCTGAGTACCATTTCTTTATCAATTGCAAATACTTCACAATTTGGTCGCTCTTCAGATCTAAATGCACGTCCCCACCGGGCGGGATGATTAGTGGGGGAGCTAACCACAGGTAGGGACGTTGGGGTAATATATTGTAGACTGGTAATAAGATATATCAAAAAAGTCTGTTTGGCAAGTTTTGATCCATTTATAATCTATTTTTTCCCTTATGATAAGCAATAGAACACAAATTCATATAGCACAGGGATTTCAGGCACAGGGTAATTGATCCCCAATAGCAATACAACTGAAAATTCAGTACATTTAACTATGAAGTTTAGTCGCAGTCAATGTCGGTGCTTAACCTCCGGTAGTGTTTGCGAAAATAATTAAGGAGATATGGATGCAACTTTGTCCGGTGACCAATCGCAGAGAATTGAAGGAATTTATTTCTTTACCGGCTGTTATTCACTGCAATCATCCGGGTTGGGTTCCTCCCCTTTATCGCGATGCTTGGCACTATTTTGATATTAGTAAGAACTGTAATGCTGAAGGCAGTGATACAATTATGTTTCTGGTTCGTAAAAATGGTCATGCAATTGGCCGGATACAGGGCATTATCAGTCATCGTGTAAATACGATTCATAATCAAAAAAGGGCTCGCTTTGCTAACTTTGAATGTACCAATGATCCCGAAGTAGCACAAAAGTTATTGAAGGGTGTGGAAGACTGGGCATATAAAAAGGGAATGTCTTCCATTATGGGTCCCAAGGGATTTTCCAATCTTGATCCGGAAGGTTTTATGGTTGATGGCTTTCAAAATGAACCAACACTTTCAACCTATTATAATTTTCAATATGTGGTCGATTTTCTGATTGCCTTGGGATATAAAAAGTATGTCGACTATGTCGCTTATAAAATACCGCTGGAGATCCCTAGTTTCTACGAAAAGATTTATAACCGTATAGCCCGGCGAAATGAATTTGAGTTGATGGAATTTTCCAGGCGAAGCGCCTTGAAGCAATATGTCTATCCAATATTGGAGTTGATGAACGAAACCTATCGCGAGCACGATGGTTATGTTCCTCTGACTGAATTTGAAATGCAATCTCTGGCGAACCGATTCATTCCATTGTTGGATCCACACTTTATAAAGGCAGTTTTACGAGCCGAACAGGTAGTAGCATTTGTAATCGGTATGCCAAACCTGAATGAAGGTTTCCGCAAATCCCGCGGTCACTTGTTTCCGCTGGGAATATTTCACATAATGCGTGCTGCCAGGAATTCCTCCCAACTGGATTTATTACTGGGAGCTATCAAAAAAGAATATCGCGGGCGCGGATTGGATGTGCTAATGGGTATGGCGATGTATAAATCAGCGATCGCCTATGGTTTTAAACATATCGATAGTCACCTTGAATTGGAGACTAATACAAAAGTCCGAGCTGAAATGGAACGGGCCGGTGGTAAGATCTACAAACGCTATCGGATTTTCATAAAGCAATTATAGCAGGTTTTACACCCACATTGACCATCCTGATCACGGATTGCGGTTCGATAAAAATTTCATTTCCTATATCAACCAAATGGATGATCCGATCAGATCAAATTAACCGATAAAGAATGGCGCAAAAGCCACCACCATCATAACAAATGGTGTCAACCAGCTCAGTATCCATCTTATTTTCCATTTCAATGATTTTGTCATGATTACTTCTCCATTTTAATACCATTTATAAATGTTTTGACTATGTCTACGTAAAAAGCGTTGTCAAAAATTGATTTAGCTATTAGAATAGCGGCCGGTTTTGGTGATACAGATTGTTCAGATAAGGAATTGAACTTGTTTTGCATCATTTTTCTAATCCGGAGAGTGAGCGATGACTAACAGGAAATTAAAAAGAGCACTTATTTTGGGAGCCACAGGACTGGTTGGCGGATATTGTTTAAAAGAATTGCTTAATGATGATGAGTATGGTGAAATAATAGTATTAGCCCGACGATCCATACCGATTGAGCATAAGAAGCTCAAGGTAGCGGTCATTAATTTTGAACAATATACTCTAAGCACTGATCGGTTGAAAGTGGACTGCGTGTTTTGCTGTCTGGGCACTACGATTAAAAAGGCCGGGTCACGTTCTGCTTTCCGAAAAGTAGATTACAGCTACCCAATCGATTTTGCTGAGGCAGTTATGGCAGTTGGTAATCCCACTTTTGTTATTGTTACTGCGCTGGGAGCAAATAGTAAATCACGGATATTTTACAACCGTGTCAAAGGTGAGGTCGAAGAAGCGTTGGCGAGAATACGATTCAAATCGCTGATAATCCTTCGTCCATCATTATTATTGGGTGATCGGGAGGAAGCCAGATTTAGTGAAAAGCTGGCCGCCATCATTATGCCGCTATTTCAGCCCTTATTTATCGGAGCGCTTAAGAAATATCGGCCTGTTAGCGCTGCAGTGGTTGCGCGAGCAATGGTGCAATTTGCTGGTTTAAGTCCAACCGGTATTCATATCATTGAATCTGATCAAATTGCTGAGATAAATGCAACAACCTGATTATTCCATCACCGATTTTCAGGTTTACTTGGAGCAATGCCGGG
>DAOWAH010000091.1 GCA_030634675.1 Fidelibacterota bacterium | reverse complement strand
TGAATATCAATCCATGATTTGTGAGATTTCAGGTATGGACGTAGTTAATGCCTCGCTGTATGATGGTGCCTCGGCGGTTGCGGAAGCTTGCCTGATGGCTGGCGGCAATAGTACCCGGAATAACCTGATTCTAATCAGCAGCGGTCTTTATCATAATTACCGGCAGGTGGTTGAGACCTATTTACAATACAGCGGCTTAACACTGGAAATACTCTCCGAATCTGATGATCGGCTGGCTTTGGACACCCTGCAAAAATATAATCTAGATCAGGTAGCCGCGGTCGTTGTGCAATCCCCTAATCGTTTTGGGTTGATCGAAGATTGGGCTGCAGTTGGGGAATTATGTAGAGACAAACGGGCTTGGTTTGTGGCTGTTGGTGATCCGCTGGCCCTGGGGCTGTTCACCACGCCCGGTGAATGTACAGCCGATGTTTATGCCGGTGAAGGCCAGGTATTGGGTAATGCGCAATCGTTTGGTGGTCCCGGATTGGGTCTGTTTGCCACTTGTCAGAAACATGTCCGTAAAATGCCGGGCCGGATAGTGGGAGCAACCGCAGATGTGGATGGTAATCCGGGTTTTGTGCTGGCCCTACAGACTCGTGAACAACATATCCGTCGGGAACGAGCTACCAGTAATATTTGTACCAATCAGGGTTTGATGGCTCTTTCAGCGGCGATTTACCTCAGTTTAATTGGTAAAAACGGTTTTAGTAAATTAGCGAATCTCTGTTTTCAGAAAGCCCACTACTGCGCCGATCAAATCGCTCAAATTACCGGTTTCCAGTTGGCTCATGACCAGGGATTTTTCAAAGAATTCATCGTTAAATGCCCTCAACCAGCAACCAATATTATAACAAACGGACAGGCGCAGGGTATTTTGGTTGGTACGACTGTAAATGAAGATTCTTTGCTGTTACGGATTGCTGTAACTGAAAAACGAACCCGCCAGGATATCGACCGGCTGGTGGAACTTTTACGGACTCAAACCTCATGAAAACATCAGTTTTACAATATATAATTAATACCCGAGTACAAAAAGGTGCGGTATATGCCGTATTAATCGATCCTGACCGTAAAAGCGACGGTAATCTGGATCAACAGGTCAAATCGGCTAACAATAATGATGTGGATATTCTACTGGTCGGTGGTAGCCTGATGATGGACAGCCGTTGCCATGAGCGGGTCCGACGGATCAAAGAACAAGCCCGGATGCCAGTGATTTTCTTTCCGGGAGCTTTGAGTCAACTTAATCAACACTACGATGCTATGTTTTTCATGAGCATCCTGTCAGGCCGCAACCCCCATTATCTGATTGGTGAGCAAGTACTGGCGGCGCCGATTGTTCACGATCTGGGAATCGAAACCATACCGACCGGATATTTGTTGTTTGATGGCGGCAAAACAACCGCTGTTCAGTTTATGAGTAATACAACTCCGATCCCGATCAACCAACCTGACATTGCCGTTGCCCATGTCTTGGCTGCCCAGTACCTTGGAATGAAGTTAGTTTACCTCGAAGCGGGCAGTGGAGCCCAGAATTCCATACCAGTTGAAACAATCCGGTTGATTGCTAGTGAATCTGAGGTACCGCTAATTGTAGGCGGTGGTATCCGTACCCCTGAAGCGGCACATGACAAGATTATTGCCGGAGCTGCAATGGTTGTTACCGGAACAGTGCTGGAAGGCAAACCCGACGGTGGACTCATGAAAGCATTTGCAGACGCAGTGCATATCTCAGGATAGTAGCGTGGATAAAGCAGAACTAATAAGGCAGCAAATTCAGGATAGTGTACATACCAAACAGGCAATGTTTGAAGCTTGTGGGCGAGATATTGGTCGAGCGGCGGAAATTATGATTTCTGCTGTATTGGAAAAACGCAAAATTATGTGGTGCGGTAATGGTGGCAGTGCCGCCGATTCTCAGCATTTGTCAGCCGAACTGGTGGGAAAACTGCGTCAAATCCGACCGGCTCTGGCCT
Source organism: Fidelibacterota bacterium (assembly GCA_030634675.1). Next base: position 4,796 of record DAOWAH010000091.1, on the reverse strand, counting down.
CAATCGCCTTGACAACCGATACATCATTTATCACCGCCTGGGCAAATGATGCTGACTACCAAACCATTTTCTCTCGACAGGTGGAAGCACTCGGTAAACCGGGGGATGTATTAATAGCTATTTCGACCAGTGGAAATTCTCCTAATATTCTCGCGGCCATTCAAACAGCACGTGACCTATTTTTGGATACGATAGTATTTACCGGTAAAGATGGTGGTAAAATGGGTGCTGCTGCTAATGCGGTTATCCGTATTCCCAGCGAAGACACCCAGCGTATTCAGGAAGGGCACATCCTGACGGGTCATATCCTCTGCGACCTGGTGGAACAAGCCATTATGGATTGACGGTAGTGGATGGAAACCTATCTGAAAGACTACCTTACCATGCTCCGGGTGGAGCGCAATCTGGCGGTTAATTCCTTAGATGCTTATTCCCGTGATCTGAATCGCTACCTTACTTATCTTCAAGACGACACAGGAATAAAAACCATGCAACGGATACGACCTAAACATATCCGTGGATTCATTCGTCGCCTGAACGATGCGCACCTGGCTCCGGCCAGTGTCAGCCGGGTTTTTTCCGCAATCCGCTCGTATCATAATTTCCTGACATCTGAAAAACTGGTTTTGGATAATCCCGCTCAGTTACTGGAAGCTCCGCGACTACCGCATAAACTGCCTGAAGTCCTGACAGTGGAGGAAGTTGACGCGATCATTGCTGCTATTGATAGAGATCAGCCCCTGTCGCTGCGTGATCTGGCCATTATCGAATGTCTTTATTCGGCTGGATTACGAGTAACTGAATTATGCGATCTCAAGCTAACCGGTCTTTTGTTTGAAACTGAAATGGTGCGGATTATCGGTAAAGGATCCAAAGAACGCTTTGTGCCACTCGGTGCTCCCGCTTTGAAAATGCTGGATGAATATCTTAAATACCTGCGGCCGGGACTGTCACGCAAAGGTAAGAATACCGGATATCTATTTCTTAGCCGCAACGGAAAACAATTGACCCGTATGGCGGTGTGGAATATCCTGAAACGCTGGTCCGGTGAGGCCGGTATTACCAAGCAAATCAGCCCGCATACTTTACGACATTCTTTCGCCACCCATCTTCTGGAAGGAGGGGCTGACCTGCGTGCCGTGCAGGAGATGCTGGGTCATGCCGATATCAGTACGACCCAGATTTATACCCACCTAGACAAGGCCTATCTTAAAGAAGTTCACCGTACATTTCATCCACGCTGGTAGGTCTTGGTAATTGGTGATGAGTAATAAGTGAAAAAGTTCATATTGAAAACGATTAATATTAATTTGATCGTATGAAAACAGGTAATTTAAATAATATCATAATTGACGATTTAAAATAGGTAGATCGATATGCTTAACAAAATAACTGATAAATTCTGTAGTTATCACTTTCCGCTAATTATTACTTATTAAAGAAAATGGGCTTAATTAGTTTAGATCCGGCCGTTCAGGTAATATTAATTCCGGTCATAATATTTGCTCTGTCATTTCATGAATACGCCCACGCCTGGGCAGCTTTTCGCCTGGGTGATCCCACCGCTTCTCAACTGGGACGATTGACTCTGAATCCCCTGGCGCACCTGGATCCATTTGGTGCGATTGTGCTCTATCTGGTTGGCTTTGGTTGGGCTAAACCGGTTCCGGTGGATTTCCGTTATTTATCCAATCCTAAAAAGGATATGCTCTGGATCGCTTTAGCCGGACCGGCGGCCAATTTTTCCATCGCTTTAGCCAGTGGATTATTGCTACGCCTGCTATGGGGGCTGGGATTGTTAAGTGGGGATGCTGCCATAACTACAGTTTTGGTCATGAGTTTACAGATAAATCTGGTGCTGGGAATATTTAATTTTCTTCCGATTCCACCATTAGATGGTTCACGAATCCTGGCTGGTTTAATTCCTGATCGCCATCGGCAGTTTTTAATCAATCTGGAGTATTATGGACCGAAAGTTTTATTTGCTTTGATCCTGATCGGTATGTTTACGCGGGTTTCAATAATCGGAGTGATTATTCGACCGTTCATTTACTTTTTCATGAAATTGTTTACTTTAGGATTGTTTTGACCGGATCAAGGATCAAATTTCGACGGATTTTACCACAAAGAAAACCGGGCCGTTCGCTGCTATGGTCAATCGGCATGGGCATTATAATTATTGTCGTTATTTATTTTCTAAAAACAATTTAATCCGACAAATTTACGGGGACTGCAAATAATGAATACATTAATCGAATGCGTACCAAATTTCAGTGAAGGCCGGGATCTATCCAAGATCGATCAAATCACAGCGGCAATAAAAGCGGTGGCCGGGGTTACCCTTCTGGATGTTGATCCGGGTGCCGATACCAATCGCACCGTGGTGACATTTGTTGGGTCAGTATCGGCCGTCGAAGAAGCTGCTTTTCAGGCTATTAAAAAAGCTGCAGAAGTTATCGATATGCGTCAGCACCACGGTGCTCATGCACGAATGGGCGCTACCGATGTCTGTCCTTTCATCCCGGTCAGCGGCGCCGATATTGCGGACTGTATTGCCCTGTCGGAACGGGTTGGCGAACGAGTTGGCCGTGAGCTTGGTATACCGGTATACCTGTATGAACATTCGGCTAAAATTCCGGAACGACGCAACCTGGCAGTTGTACGGTCGGGTGAATATGAAGCCCTGGCCGAAAAACTCGCCCAGCCACGCTGGAAACCTGATTTCGGCCCCGCTGAATTCAAGCCGACCGCCGGCGCCACAGTTATGGGCTGCCGTGAATTCTTGATTGCCTACAATATTAACCTCAATACCAGAGATAAACGCCTGGCGACAGATATCGCTTTCGAACTACGGGAAAAAGGTCGCTCCTGTCGTAAATCTAATCCCGGTTCACCCAACCTGCTGGATGGCTCAATCATACGGTACGCCGATGGTGAATATCCCTGTGCGTTTTGTGACTATGCCGGTGCGACTACCGCTGATATTATTGCTCACAATCGCTCAGAACATGATCATGATTTGGAAGCCACCTGGAAAGAAAATGGCTACGATCCAAACAAATTGAACAAAAAGCCGGTCAAGCGTCCGGGCTTATTCAAGGATGTAAAGGCGGTTGGCTGGTATATCGATACATATAAGCGAGCCCAAATCTCGATCAATTTTACCAATTATAAGGTTTCCACCATACCTGCTGTTTTTGATGCTGCCTGTCGTTTGGCGGATGAACGGGGAATCCGCGTCACCGGTAGCGAACTGGTTGGTTTAATACCATTAGAAGCCCTACTTATGGCCGGTCGGCATTACCTGCAAAAACAAGGTCGCACCATTGGTATCCCCGAGGCAGATCTGGTGGAAATGGCGGTTCAATCCCTGGGATTAAACGATGTCGCTCCCTTTGTGGCGGAGGAAAAGATTGTTGATTACGCTGTTAGTTCAGCGCCTCGGGATCTAATTAATCGGACTGTAACGGAATTTATTACCGAAACTTCTACTAATAGTCCGGCGCCCGGCGGTGGTAGCGTAGCCGCATTGGCTGGTGGTTTGGGTGCCGCTCTAACTTCCATGGTCAGTGCCTTGACTCACGAGAAAAAAGGGTTTGAAAAAACCCGTTCCGAGATGGAGGAGATTGGCGTAAAAGCCCAGCAAATCAAAGATCGCCTGCTCTACTTAGTAGATGAAGATACTATTGCTTTTAACAAGGTGATGGATGCAAATCGGCTGCCATCGGAATCGACGGAGGAACAAGAAGCTAAAGCTGCCGTGCAACTTGCTGCCGCCAAATACGCTATCGAGATACCGGCCGAAGTAGCGGCACTATCGCTGGAGGTGATGCAGTTAGCCAAGCTAGTGGTTGAAAGAGGCAACCCCAATTCAGTCAGCGATGTGGGAGTCGCCGGGGAAGTTGGTGCCGCCGCCGTGAATGGCGCCTGCCTGAATGTGCTGATCAATTTACCGGGAGTAACAGTCGACCCGGACTATGTCGCAGCAATGCGTACCAAAGTGGAACAATTAACCACCGCTGCGGATGAATTACGAGGGGCTATCTTCTCAGCCACGAGACAGGTGATTGAGGGTTAATGACTGATCGCATCCTGGCTCTAAGCGTAGATCTGCGCAATAAAATTGCCGCCGGTGAAGTTGTGGAACGTCCGGCATCGGTAGTGAAAGAACTGTTGGAAAACAGCGTTGATGCCGGTGCTACCCGCATTGCGGTAGTAGTGGAAATAGGAGGGGAGCAACTGATCCAGGTTATCGATGATGGCCATGGTATTGCTCGTGATGATCTGACATTGGCCTTCGAACGCTATACTACGAGCAAAATATCACAACCGGATGATCTTTTCAGGATAAATACCCTGGGTTTCAGGGGTGAAGCTTTGGCCAGTATTGCTTCGGTCGCCGAAGTGCTGGTGGAATCCTGCCACTTAGAGGCCGATCGTGGTGCAGCACTTACAATTCGAAATGGTCGGGCAGGATCTGTGCAACCGGCCACCGCTGCACAGGGAACCAGCATTACCGTCCGTAATTTATTCTACAATACGCCGGCACGGCGGAAATTCCTGAAAACACCCCGAACAGAATTACGTCATATCGTAAAAATGATACGTCGTTTTGGTTTAGCTTATCCGGAAATTGAATTTAAATTAACCGCTGATAACCGTCAGTTGCTGCACCTGACGCCACAGGAATTGCCAGACCGGATTGCCAGTGTGCTGGATCCGACCTACCGTGATAATATCCTCCCACTTGAATTTTCCATGGGTGGTTTTTCCATCGCTGGGTACCTGGGAAATTT
>DAOWAH010000029.1 GCA_030634675.1 Fidelibacterota bacterium | reverse complement strand
CAGGGACGAACTTAGTTACGACCGCTATAACAGTAAAGCCGACCGCATCTATCGCGTGGCTACCCGTGGAATCATTTCCGGTGCTGAATTTCACATGGCCGTATCACCGGCACCGGTGGGAGCCGCCTTTGTTAACGAAATTCCCGGTGTGGTTGCCGCCAGCCGGGTGCGCAATTTTGGCTTTCCGGTAATTCGCTATAATGAAAAAGTATTCAGCGAGGAACGCTGGTTTACTGCTGATTCTTCCTTTTTTGATATTTTTGATGTGAAATTCATACAGGGTGATTCTCGCTCAGCCCTCTCTCAGCCAAATACGGTGGTTTTAACACGATCCACAGCCGAGCGCTACTTTGGCACCGAAGACCCCATGGGCAAAACCATGAATAGTGACAAGCGTCGAGATTATATTGTTACCGGTGTGATCGAGGATCCACCTCACAATACCCATCTGCATTATGATTTTCTTGCTTCACTTATGTCATATCCTGATGCGGCCAATGATCCAATCTGGGTATCGAACAATTTTTATACTTACCTGCTCCTGGATGAGACCAATAATCCTGAACAGGTCCAGGACGAATTCCCCGGAATGGTCACCAAATATGCTGGCCCTCAAATTGAACGATTTATGGGTGTTTCCTGGGAAAAATTAGGCGAACAAGGTGCCCAGTACGGCTTCCATCTGCAACCACTGGTTGACATTCACCTGACATCCAACCTGGAATATGAAGTCGAGCCCAATGGCAATATTACTTATATCCGAATTTTCTTGATAATTGCCTTATTCATCCTGATAATTGCCTGCATTAACTTCATGAATCTGGCAACCGCTCGTTCAGCTAAACGCGCCCGGGAAGTAGGAGTTCGTAAAACCTTGGGATCAAATCGCAGTCAATTAATTCAGCAATTCTTAACTGAAGCAATTCTGCTGACTTTCTTCGCATTTCTGGTAGCGTTACTGCTGGTTCAACTGTTATTACCATTGTATAATAATCTGGTCGGATTGCATTTAAATTTGAATCTGTTTACCGATCCGATAATGATACCTGGTTTGATCCTGTTAATACTCGTCGTCGGGCTTGTATCTGGTAGTTATCCGGCTTTTTACCTGGCATCATTCAATCCAGTGAAAGTGCTAAAAGGATCTGCTCAAGCCGGCAGCCGCAATTCCTGGTTACGCAGTGGACTGGTAATTTTCCAGTTCACCATTTCAATCACCTTGTTCACCGGCACTATGGTAGTGTTCAACCAGTTGAATTTCATTCAAAACAAGGAACTGGGGTATACCAAAGACAATGTTGTGATTGTGGAAAAAACTGATGATATCGGTCAACAGATTCAAGCTTTCATGAATGATTTACGACAGGATCAACGCATTCTTAGCGTTTCAAATGCCACTAGTCTGATTGGTCACAACACCAGCAATAATGTTCACCAAATTGCCGGTGAACCAGCTGAAAATGCAATTATGCTGTCAACCTTTCAAACAGATGATGATTATGTTGAGACCTATGGAATAAAAATGGCCAACGGACGTTTTTTCTCTCCCGATCGTCCCTCAGATACATTGTCTGCCGTAATAAATCAGGCAGCAGCAGACCATATGCAAATAGGTGATCCAATCGGCCGGTATTTAATGGCACCTGGTGGACCAAATGGACAACAGGTTAATGTCGAAATTATTGGCATTGTGGACAATTTCCATTTCGAGTCTCTACACGCACAGATTCGTCCGATGGTAATGTATCGTTTCGACCCCCAAGGTTTCGGTCGCTATACCGCCGTTAAAATCACTGAAAACGATATACCAGGAACCCTGGCGTATATCGAGGAAATCTGGAAAAAATATGCCATAGACCAGCCGTTTGAACACATTTTCCTGGATGAGGATTTCGATCAGCTCTATGTTGCTGAAGAACGAACAAAAAATATTGCTACCATCTTTTCAGGTTTGGCAATTCTGATTGCCTGTCTGGGGCTATTTGGACTGGCTTCATTTATTGCCGAACAAAGAACCAAGGAGATTGGCATTCGCAAAGTTCTGGGTGCTTCAATAGCAAATATTTATATCCTGTTGTCTACTGATATTCTGAAGCTGATCCTGATCGCTACTGTATTGTCCTGGCCGATTACATTTATGACCATGCGTCGTTGGCTGGAGAATTTCGCCTATCGAATCGAGTACAGCCATTTGACATTCCTGGTGGCGGGACTACTGGCTTTCATAATCGCTCTGGCAACGGTAACTACACAGGCCGTAAAAGCCGCTACTTCCAACCCGGTGGACGCCCTAAAATATGAGTGATAATCCAATTAACGGTTAGTATCATGCTGGTTAATTATCTGAAAATCGCTTATCGTAACATTGTCAGAAATAAAGGCTATTCCCTCATCAATATCATTGGGCTGGCAATCGGGATAGCCTGTTTCATTCTAATAATGCTCTATGTGGCGGATGAACTATCCTACGATAAATACCATGCTAAGGCAGATCGGATATATCGCCTGGAACGCAAAGGTGTTTTCAACGGGCTGGAGTTTCATACACATATTACAGCCCATCCAATGGCACCGGCCCTGGTAAACGATTTTCCTGAGATAATTGCCGGCGTTCGTTTGTGGACTCCGGACTTAATGATCAAAAACTGGAATAATCAATTTCTGGAGGAGGAAGTTTTCTTCACCGACCCGGAGATCTTTTCAGTTTTCGATTTTCAATTGATCTCCGGAGATCCAGGCACAGCTCTGGATGAACCAAACACTCTGGTACTCACCGCGTCAACAGCAGAAAAGTATTTTGCCACCACGGATGTGATTGGTAAAACACTGGAGATTCAATGGAATGATGATCTGCTGGTCTTCACGGTCACGGGAATCCTGAAAACAATACCGGCCAATTCCCACATTCACCCGGATTTTCTGGCCTCGTATGCTACCCTCCCCAACCTGCTGGGTGAGGGAATGGAAGTCTGGGTTAATAATAATATTTCCACCTATCTGCTGCTGGTGGAAGGCGCCTCTCCAGCCGATCTATATTCCAAGTTCCCGGATTTTATTGAGAAATACATGGGAGATATTGTTAGGAAACTGCTGGGTCCTGATGCAGACGTAAACAAGATATTTAATTTGCTGCTGCGGCCGATTACCGATATCCACCTGTACTCCGATCTCCAGTTTGAACTGGAACCCGGCGGCAGCATCAGCACTGTGTACATTTTCCTGGCCATCGCTGTTTTCATGCTGCTGATCGCAGCGATAAACTTCATGAATCTAGCTACCGCCCGCTCGGCCCGCCGGGCACGGGAGGTCGGTATCCGTAAAGTAGTAGGAGCCAATCGAAAACGATTGATATTTCAATTCCTGGGAGAATCATTAATATTAGCTTATCTATCTGCTATTCTAGCCCTGGTCATGGTTGCCATGGTTTTACCGACTTACAATGCTTTCGCCCTAAAGAATTTATCGATCGGTTTAAGCACGAATCAGTTATTCTACCCAGCTGTATTCGGATTAGTGACACTGGTTGGACTACTGGCAGGGATCTACCCAGCCTTTTTTCTATCCGCCTACCGGCCGGTACAGGTACTGAAAGGTGGCATAATTTCCGCCGGAGGCAAACGCACTTCCCGGTTGCGGCAGGGGTTAGTCATCCTGCAATTTACCATATCTATTGCCCTGATACTCAGCACAATGGTTGTCTCGCGACAATTGGATTATCTGCAGAAAAAACAGTTGGGATTTACCAAGGAACAGATGGTGACAATCAATATCCAAGACAATTCGCTAGTCGACAAAACCGAAATTCTGAAGAACGAGCTGCTTCAAGACCCACGTGTTATTTCCATAGCCGGTTCTTCAAAGGTTCCCGGTAATCGTGGGTTTAGTGATACCGTTTTCCGGGGACAAGATAGTCCCGAAGGAGAAATGAAAGCCATAACTCTTTTTACTATCGATCAGGATTTTCTGCCAACCATGGAAATCAATCTACTGGCCGGACGAAATTTCTCCAAAGATTTTCCCACAGACTGGGAAACCGGGATAATTCTGAACGAAGAAGCCATCCATGAATTCGGCTGGAACACTCCGGAGGAAGCCATCGGTAAAATTGTCTACTCTCTTGAGGAATTGGACCCACCCACTTATTTGAATAACCAAGTGGTAGGTGTTGTCGAAAATTTCCATTTCAAGTCATTGCATCATGAAATAGAACCACTACTACTCCATACCGGACAAATCTATGGCGACATAAAATACTTGTCAGTACGGATTAGCACCAGAGATGTAGCCGGTACACTAGAATTTTTGAAAAACAAATGGCACGGTTTCTCGCCGAATTACCCATTTGACTATTTCTTCCTGGATGATCATTTCGGACGCCAATATGAAGCTGAGCGTCGCATGCAAACGATCTTCCGCTATTTTACTTTCCTCACTATCTTTATTGCCTGCCTTGGTTTGTTGGGATTGGCTTCTTTTTCCACCGAACAGCGCACCAAGGAGATTGGTATTCGCAAGACTCTGGGCGCATCGATCCCCGGAATCACTGTCCTGCTATGCCGGGAATTTATCATTTTAGTGCTGTTGGCCAATCTTCTGGCTCTCCCGGCAGGTTGGTACTTAATGTCACGCTGGCTCGAGAATTTCGCCTATCAGGCAGATACCGGACCGGTGATCTACATTATGGCTGGGTTGCTAGCCTTTACGATTGCCGTAGCCACCGTTATTTTCCAGGCCGGAAAGGCAGCGATGGCTAATCCGGTGAAAGCCCTGAAATACGAGTAAGCTTACCAATAATTAGAATCAAGAGGATAAAATGAGAGAAATAGTACTGCAGATCCCAACCCTGGATGCAGAACAGAACATCGATATTGATGTTCGCATCAATGGCCGTAAACGCTCAATGAAATACCGGGTGGAAATCATCGATTTCGATGAAATCGAACCGGATACCAATGATAAAGTAGCCGTGCTGAAAAAGGTCATCAAGGAACATGATAAGGACTGGGAACTGATCCAGATCGGCGCCCCCATTACCAATAATATCCCGATCATGTTCCGCAAGCGCGGAGAAGAATAGGCGAATATTGAATATCGATTAACGAATCTTGAATCAGGAAGTAGCAGTAGGATTTCACTTCACGATTCATCGTTCCTTGTTCAGGATTCATTATTCGACACACCCCGCTACGTGAACCTCTCCTCGGAGGGGTGGACTCCGCAAAAGACCAGGTCCTTGAATTTATAAAACCGTTAAAACGGTTATTACTTTGTCATCTATGGATACCCACGACTGAAGTCTTGGGCTATTTAAACAATAACTCTGCTGGTCGGAATAACCAGCCCACGGTTTTAACCGTGGGTTTTGAAATGCCAAGAATATGTAACCGTTTTAACGGTTTACATGATTTTCCACTACTATCCCGGCATTCGATTCCTCCATCCCGCCAAGGATAGTTACAATAATAAAATAGATTCCTGCCTACGCGATGCTACGGCAGGTAAATCTCAGTCGTGCCTCCTGTGATTTGTCCTTTGCTCTCTGTTTCCCGCTTAATCTTCCTTGATTTTTTTTGTCAGCGAGTGTAATATACTTACGAGTAACTTACGAGTATTTATGTCACAGCCATTATCCGCCAAACAACAAAAATTTCTGGATTTCGTCCGGCGTTACGCGCTGGAAAACAACGAGCCACCCACGTACGAAGAAATTCGCGACGGCCTGGGGCTAACTTCCCTGGGCACTGTGAGCTGGTACGTAACTACCCTCGTGCAGGCCGGCTTCCTGCTGCGGGCCAAGGGTCCCAACGGGAAGCGGGCCCTGCAACTAAGCGGGGAGACCGCCACGCCTGCCAGACTGCCTCTCCTGGGTGTGATCGCCGCCGGTGTCCCCATCGCCGCCGTGGAAAACCCGGAGAATCTGGAAGTCCCGGCCCGCCTGGCCCACCCGGAAAACTACGTGCTGCAAGTCCGGGGCGATTCCATGATCGATGACAATATCCAGAACGGCGATTTCGTGGTAATTCGCAAAACCGCCGACGCTCGCACCGGCCAGACCGTGGTGGCCCTGATCAACGGCGATGCCACTCTGAAACGCTACCAGCCCCGCCCCACTGGCATTGAGCTCCATCCCCGCAACCCAGACTACCCGGTAATCAAAGTTGACCCAACTGACGATTTCCGCATCAACGGCGTGGTGCTGTATGTTTTTAGAGAATACTAAAAAAAAACACGGAGACACCGAGAGCACCAAAAAAACCAAAACACTAATAAAACAAAAATAACTTTGAAAATCTTAATCAATGAAGTTTAAACCGATACCAGACGAATTAAACCGATTCGGTACAAAAATTGTCGATGCGGCCTATCAGGTTCATAAAGAGCTGGGACCAGGTTTACTGGAATCAGTGTATGAAGAATGTCTGGTGCGGGAATTTGAAGAAAATAACCTGTCAGTAAAAAGACAGATTTCCGTTCCCCTTTTTTATCGTGGTAAAGCCTTGGATTCTCAATTGCGGATTGACCTGCTGGTAGAAAATACAGTTATCGTGGAATTAAAGGCGGTGGAAAGCCTGCTGCCAATTCACGAATCACAATTGCTGACCTATTTGCGCTTGACTAAAAAGCGTTTGGGTTACCTGATCAATTTCAACGTCCCGGTTATCAAGTCCGGTATTAAGCGCATGGTTCTGTAACATGTCCTTTTTCCACCACTATTAATTCTCTCTGTGCCCTCCGTGTCCTTGGTGCCTCCGTGGTAAAATATGAATCGTGCCGTTTTCCATATTCGTCTCAAAGATTTTGAGCTCCAGGCCGAGCGCATCCTGGACCCGGCCCTGCGCACGCGCCCGATTGCCATCATTTCCTCCAATCGGCAGGACGGTACGATCGTGGCTCTGTCCAACGAAGCCCGTCAGGAAGGACTGTTCCAGGGATTGAATGTATCACTGGTGCGCAAGATGTCCACCGCCACCCTGCTGCTGCCCTACAATTCATCCCTGTACGCCCGGCTGAACGGCTATGTTTATTCCACCATAACCGATTTCACCCCGGTGGTGGAGCCAGCGGCTTACGGCCAGTATTTTCTGGACATGAGCGGCATGGAACGGGTTTACCGCGATGCCCGCCAGACCGGCTTCAACATCGCCCGCCAGGTGCAGAACAAGACCAGCCTGTCCGGGGTGGTGGGCATCAGCCCCAACAAACTGGTCAGCAGCATTTCCACCGCTGTGGTACCGGACATCATTCATCAGGTAGCGGCCGGTAATGAACCCAAATTCCTGGCCCCCCTGCCCACACCGGTCTTGCCCACCAGCCACGAGCGGGCCGTCCAGCGCATCCTGAACTTCCTGTTTCTGGAGCAGGTCCACCAGATCCAGGCCGTGGCCGACCGACCCACGGAAGCCACCACCCTGTTCGGTAATTATACCCGCAAACTCATCAGCGAGGCCCGCGGACAAGATACTTCCCTGGTTCAACCGCCAGCTTTGAAGGAGCATATTCTGGAGCAGACCGTCCTGCCCAGCGATACCAACGACATTGACCTGCTACGGGCGGTAGTGCGTAATCTGGCGGAACAAGTGGCTTTCAAATTGCGCAAACGGAGACAGGTGGCCCGGCGGATTGCCGTGGAAATCCACTATACCGACGGATTGAAGAACAACCGCGTCAGCCGCCTGAACATCAACGATGACGCCGCCGTTACGGCAACTTGCTTTCGCCTTTTTGAGCAGGCCAACTACCGGCGCAATCGCATCCGCGCGGTGCTGATCAATGCCAGCGACCTGCGCTATCACGCCCGGCAACTGGATCTGTTCGCTGGTGGCGATCCCCGGGACCGCGTCCTATCCAGCGCTCTGGACAAGGTACGAAAAAAGTACGGGTTCGACAGTGTCGGGATCGCTGGCCAGGGCCAATCCAGTGGGAAGAAATTGGATAATAAAAATTTTGAATTGGGGATTAAGAAATGGAAGACAAATCACGACAGCTTTCCCGGCGTTTCCTAAAGTACGCCATTGAAATTGTAAACATCTGCGTACAACTAAAGAAAGCTCCGGTTGAAAAACATATCGCCAATCAATTATTGCGCTCCGGAACATCTGTAGGCGCCAATTATGAAGAGGCCTGTGGAGCTCAAAGTAGGGCGGATTTTATTCATAAACTGCAGATTGTTTTTAAAGAATCCCGCGAATCGTTATTTTGGTTAAAACTGATTCAGGCTTCGCCCCATCTGAACGTCAACAATATCGATAGATTAATCGATGAAACCAGTCAACTGAACAATATTCTGGCTCAATCAATTAAAACGGCTAAATCCAATCGCTAATGGTCACTCAATTTCAAATTGGAAAATGCAAATTGAGCCAATCGTAGGTATGTGGTTTTCTTCAATTTCAAATTTCCAATCTACAATCTCCATTTTGCAATTCAGCGGGGAGGGAGTAAAGTGCTAACCCACCTCAACGTTCACTCCAATTACTCCGCCATGCGCGGGACGGCCTCTCAGCAGGAATTGCTCACGGCGGCCCGCAACCAGGGCATGCAATACCTGGCCCTGACGGAGGTGAACGGTCTGTGGGGCTTCATCCGTTTCGTCCAGCATGCTCACGCCGCTGGAATCAAGCCGATCGCCGGAGCAAATATAATTGTTGGTGAATCCGACTTGATCCTGCTGGTGGAAAATTCAGCCGGTTATTCCAATCTTTGCCGGATCATCTCCGCCGTTCACGATGATGAAAACATCGGGGTTGAAGAATTGATCGAACCCCATGCCGGCGGACTCTTTGTGCTGGCGCACCGCTACGAGGATCTGGAAAAACTGGCTCCCCTCGTGCCCGGTTCTCACCTGCTCGTAGAGCTGCGCCCCGGCGTGGCCGAAGCCTCGGCCAAACGCATGAGTCGCAACCTGGGTTTGGAGACCGTGGCCACCGGCGATATATATTTCATGCGTCCGGAGGATCAGCCCGCTCACAAGGTGTTGCGGGCCATTGAAAAAAACGCCACCCTGTCGCAACTGACCGTGGCCGATTTTAAACCGGAAACCAACTATTTCTGCGATGAAAAGGAGCTGATTCGCCGTTTTCCCAACAGTCTGGAAGCTATCAACAACAGCTCTTTTCTGGCGGAGCGCTGCAAGACCGACTGGAATTTCGTCAACACTATTTTTCCGGGATTGGACTTGAAAAACCAGCACCGCTCCAATACGCGGCTGCGGAAACTGGTGGAAAAAGGCGCCCGGGAACGCTACGGTAGGATCAACGGTGAAGTGCGCCAGCGGATCAACTACGAATTGGAATTGATCACCCAGAAAGGGTTCGCACCCTATTTTTTGGTGGTCAGGGATATTGTGCAGCAGACTAAATCCACCATCGGGCGCGGCTCGGCGGCGGCATCAGTGGTGAGCTATTGCCTCTACATCACCCAGGTGGATCCGATTCTGTTTAACCTGCAGTTCGAGCGTTTCATCCATCCCGAGCGGGAAAGCATGCCCGACATTGACGTGGATTTCCCCTGGGACGAGCGGGACGATATTATCGATTATGTTTTCAAGAAATACGGCAACCAGCGCACGGCTATGGTAGCCAGCCAGGTCTTTCTGCGACCCCGTTCCGCCATTCGTGAAGTGGCCAAGGTCTACGGCCTGTCCAACGAAGAGATAAACGCTATTACCAAGCGGATCGGCTACCAGTGGCGTACCCGCTCCGACCTGGTAAACTGGATCAAGACCGACCCGCGCTTCACCAATGCTCATCTGGATGACACACTGCTGGAGGTAATCGCTCGCAGCCAGGAAATCGTTGGCACCTTCCGGAATCCATCGGTGCATCCCGGTGGAATCGTGATCGTACCTGATGAAATCCGCAAACATGTGCCGGTGCTGACGGCTCCCAAAGGAGTTCAGATCACTGAGTGGGAAAAGGACCAGGTGGAAGATTCGGGCCTGCTTAAAATCGACCTGCTGGGCAACCGCTCTCTGGCAGTGGTGCGGGACACCATTAAACAGATCAACCTCTACTACCCGAAAAAAGCCCGTTCCGAGTACATCGATTATCACAGGATTCAGCCCATCGGCGACCCCAAGACCGAGGCATTGATGCAGGCTGGCCGTACCATGGGAGTATTCTACATCGAGAGCCCCGCCACCCGTCAGTTGCTGGCCAAGTCGGGGGTGGTAGATTTCGAACACGTAGTGATTTATTCCTCGATTATCCGACCAGCCGCCAATCGTTTCACCAATCTGATGCTGGAGCGGATCCACGGCCAGGAATGGGAACCACTGCATACCGATCTGGACTTCCTTAACGAAAGCTACGGCATCATGGTTTACGAGGAGCAGGTTTCCCTGGCCGCCCGCGCCCTGGCCGGATTTGGTTACGCCCAATCCGATGCCCTGCGCAAGACCATGAGCCGCGATTCATTGAACCGCCTGATTCCCAGTTGGAAGAAGAAATTTTATGCCGGAGCCAGAAAACGGGGCTATGAAAAGGAACTGGTAGACAAAACCTGGGATATGATCGCTTCCTTTGTTGGTTATTCGTTCTGCAAACCTCATTCCGCCTCCTACGCCATGTTGTCCTTCACCTGTGCCTACCTGAAAGCCAACTACCCGGCGGAATTCCTGGCGGCAGTGATCAGCAATCAGGGCGGCTTTTACTCCGCTTACGCCTACCTGAGCGAGGCCCGGCGCTTCGGAATCACCATCCTG
>DAOWAH010000128.1 GCA_030634675.1 Fidelibacterota bacterium | reverse complement strand
TCGCAGGTAGTCACTGATCGTTGGGGAGGACGTAATTATCTTTGGCATCAGTATCTTTGTCAGCAGGGGTATATCTGCTTTTCCATTGATAATCGTGGTACCGGTGGCAGGGGAAAGGCTTTTAAAAATTTGACTTACGGTGATTTGGGTAATTGGCTGGTTCATGATCAAATAGAGGGCGTCAAATACCTGCGATCGCTGCCTTATGTTGATGCTAGCCGGATCGGTATCTGGGGCTGGAGCGGTGGCGGTTATATGACAGCAATGTGCTTGACCGAGGGCAGTGAGTATTTTCGAGTGGGAGTTGCGGTAGCGCCGGTTACTGATTTTCGATTGTATGATACGATCTGGACTGAACGATATATGAGATTACTTGCTGAAAATACCGCTGGTTATGAAAATGCATCCGTATTCAAGTATATTGATCGATTCCATGGTAAGTTATTATTAATTCATGGTACCGGTGATGACAATGTCCATCCGCAAAATTCGCTCCGTCTGGCGGATGCATTTGTACAAAAGGGAAAATTTCTGGATCAGTATTACTATGCCAACAAGAATCACAGTATCCGAGGCAAACAAACGACTTATAACATATACAAACGAATCGCCGATTATTTTATAAATAATCTGTAATAGTAGGAGTTATTTAACTTCAGTTTTTTGTTCGTACCGTTCGTAGTAACCGATCAACTGGTTATTATTATCCCGGACTGCCCGCATAAATATGCGTTGTTTTTCATTGTCGGTTATTATTTCCTCTTCCAGACCTGCTTTCATTTTGGAAAAGATAGCCATTATTTGGTCACCTGATGCTGCATTGTGGCAATCCATAATTGAGCGGTTCAGCAATGCAGTCCCTTCCGAATAATGGCGCCTGGCAGCTTTATTCAAATAGCGAATAATATGATCGGTATCGACAAATAATACGGGATCGATCAGACTGTCCAACAGGTAGAAATATATTTTATTTTCCATGCTAATCGACTCTACTATGGTTTTTTCTTAGCGAACAGAAATAGACGGTAAGTTTTAAATTTTTTAAATGAATCAGCCGTTAGCTTACCCGTTAAATATTTCCGCTGCAGTTTATTTAATCTTTTATGGAATTTCCAGGTCAGGAATTTCATCATTCGTGGATAATTACTGAACAGATAGCGGCTGGAAATTTTCGTAACCGGTTCCGCTACCAATTCGATGAAATCGGTGAGGATGGTGTAGGTCGGCGCTGTTTCACTGGTGATGTCAATATCTAAAACTGTTTTAAAGGACGATTTACTTAATTCATCATTGAATCGGTCGAATTTGTGTCCCCCGATAATCGGACTTTTTTCTCGTGATGGCAGGCTGAAAAAATCACAGATCAGTAATTTGCCATCGGGATTCAGGAATTTAGATGTTTGTTCAAACGCTGTCTTTATATTGACATACGCAAAACTTTCACTGAAAAGAATCAGGTCATAGCGTTTATCTGTATTCATGTTTTCATAAGTGACTGGGTAAACGGTGGATTGGTCGCCCAGTTTGGTACGGAGCTTTTCAGTTAGAAACTTGCTGGGGATTACACAATCAACCTGATACCCTCGATCAATTAATTTTTGGGCAAAATTACCCGCACCGGCGCCTACATCAAGGATCGTTTTAGAATTTGTTGGAATATTATCGAGAATGAAGGCTGAATGGTTTTCTTGAGCCTGAGCAAAATTGGAAATATTGGCCGTTTCGCCGACCGGCCAGAATCCGTAATGGAGATCTTCGGTTTTCAGGAAATATTTACCGAGCAACAATCCGATTTCCAGCCCGACTTCCTTTGAATCAACTTTTGGCGCATTACCCATTTTATCCTCCCCAGGATAGGTATTTTTAAATGATTAGAGACCTTAATTTAATGCCGTATCGCAATCAGCTACAGAAGTTTTGTTTTATCAACCATCCTCGCAATGGAATGACTGGAGTTGAGCGTCTCAATTTCCTCCAGTTCTACCCAGGCTAAATCATGGGATTCAGAACTTCGTTTTAGTGGTTTGTTTACATCAGCAAACAATAAAAAGCGAACGTCATAGTGTAGATGCTCATCAATATTTTGGTAGGTCGGAATTATATGGATATCCACATCAAAAATCGAAGTGGATAGTGATTCAAGTGAATTCAAACCGGTTTCTTCGCTGGCCTCCTTTTGAGCGACGATCAGGAGATCGGTTGCACCATCAGCATGCCCGCCGCATTGAATCCATATATTTAATTTCCGGTGCCGGGTTAGCAGAGCGCTGGTTTGTTCCTGGTTTATAATCCAGGCCGAAGCGGTCAGATGCCCGGCCGGATTGCTGCGCTGGAAACAGTCGGAATTGGATTCAACAAACAGTATCGTTTTTTCTACAGTCCGCTGTTCTTCAGCACTGAGTGGTTGATAATCCCTTAACTGTAATAATAATTGGTCACGATGCATAGTATGTCTATTCTAGCCAGGAAAAAATACGAGCCTCCGCTTAATAATGGACAGTGAAAATAAGTTATCCGCCTACGCAGAAAACCAAGGGCTTTGCCCGCGTGGGGCTCCATTTGATCAAACGTTAAAGCGGATGCTTAAAATGTCTCCATCCTTTACCTGATAGTCTTTACCTTCAAGACGGAATTTACCATTTTGACGAACTGTTTTTTCGCTACCAAACTTGATTAAGTCTTGATAATGAAAGCATTCTGCTCGGATAAATCCCCTGGCCAAATCAGTGTGAATTGCTCCGGCAGCAATGGCAGCAGTTGAGTCCTGTTTAATATTCCAGGCTCTTACCTCATCTTCACCAACCGTGAAGAAACTGATATAACCCAGAATTTCATAAGCACTGCGAGTCAGACGGTCGCGGGCTGAATATTTAATGCCGATATCATCCATAAATAATTGGATTTCATTGGGGTCATCAAATTGGGCCAGTTCCATTTCAAATTTACCGGCCAATTCGATCAGTCGATAATTCCCCGGAATCGATTCAGGTAATTTGCGCTCTTCGGTAAAGCGTTGTTCGTCGGAATTCAGAATAATTAACATTGGTTTTAGAGTCAGGAACTGAAATCCTTTGACCAGCTTCTTTTCGGTCGAATCTAAATCCAGTTTATCTAACGGTTCATTTAAATCCAACTGATCGTGAATTTTTTTCAAAAGCTGCTCTTCATTCGCTAGATTTGGAGATTTTTGACCACGCTGATAATGCCATGCTATTTTTTCGAGCCGTTTTTCGACAATCATTAGATCAGAAATTAATAAATCACTGGTTATTGTGTCTAAATCATCAAACGGTTTGGGGTGGCCGGCAAGAGCATCTTCGTAATTCCGGAGAACAACGCCGATCGCATCCATACTTTTCAGTTCGCGGATCGTTTTTTCGGATAGATAACCAGCACCGGATTCTGAATCTGTGTTGCCCGGGAAATCAACCAGTTCGATGGTTGCATGGGTAGTTTTATGTGGAATATACAGACCAGTCAGTTTTTCCAGGCGTTCATCGGGCACATCAATAACAGCCTGATTAGGTTCGGCAGTGGTATTGGTGTAAGCGCCAACAGCAATAGTCGACCGGGTAAGGGCATTGAAAATTGTTGTTTTACCGGATTTGGCGAGTCCCGTGAGTCCGATTTTCATTTTGAGTTCCTGTGCACTGTAATTGATAAATTTGTTAAGATAAACAGCCCTGAAGTTAGAATAAATAACCAGAAGGAAAGTAGACTTATAGTTGGAATATTGATACTGACTTTTTTGGACTTACATAATATTTATCCGCCATTACAGAAAACCATCCCAACATGGGTGTCGGGATGGATGAATGCGTGGATAATCAGTGTGCTACGGTGTGATGTTGCCCCACTTGCCTGGTAGTAAATCAGGGAGTGGAAATGGAAATTTCTGGAGGATAACCGCGTCAAAGCCGGGAAGTCATTCAGATCCATGAGTTCACCCGTGCCTGCACTCCGAAGTGCGTTTCGGCACGCAGGCGTGGGGCTCCATAATATCAACGAAACAGTGGGCGCAGATTGCGATAATATTTGCACCTGGTACAAATTACGATGTAAAAGAGTAGCGGAGGAGGGACTTGAACCCCCGACACGCGGATTATGATTCCGCTGCTCTAACCAACTGAGCTACTCCGCCAATACCAAAGGGGAAAATAATTTTATAATGGAATTAAACGCGCTGAAATTATTCCAACCTGGAGCGATAAACAAAGAAAAACGTCGTATTTTATCCAGTCCAATTTGCTTGCAAAACCCCTTAAAAATTATTGATAAACGTCTGGTATTTATAGTTGTGAATTTACTTTTATTTGTAAACTCATTCATGGTATTTCCGAAGTAATGATGCTTTGGATACCCGATTTTTACAACTAAAATCAATTTAATAATTAGGAGTTTGCGGCAATGTACAAAACTGTAGACGAATTTATGGATAAAGTGATTCATAAGAATCTTGCCCAACCGGAATTTCATCAGGCTGTGCGCGAGGTTATTGAATCACTTTGGGATTTTTTACAAGACCATCCACAATATCTGCATGCGAATATTTTAGATCGAATTGTAGAACCGGAGCGGGTATTGATATTTCGGGTCCCCTGGCGTAATGATCGCGGCGAAGTCCAGGTTAATCGTGGTTTCCGAGTCGAGTTTAACTCCGCAATAGGTCCTTATAAAGGCGGTTTGCGTTTTCATCCCTCTGTCAACCTTGGGATTTTAAAATTCCTTGGTTTTGAACAGGTTTTCAAAAACAGTCTGACGACTCTGCCCATGGGCGGGGGTAAAGGCGGGGCTGATTTTGATCCCAAGGGTAAATCCGATAACGAAGTGATGAGTTTCTGCCAATCATTTATGACTGAATTGCAACGTCATATCGGTGCGAATACCGATGTCCCGGCTGGCGATATTGGAGTAGGTGGACGTGAAATCGGTTTCATGTTTGGACAATATAAGCGGCTGCGGAACGAATTCACTGGTGTTTTGACTGGTAAAGCCCTTAATTGGGGCGGTAGTCTGATTCGTCCGGAAGCAACCGGATACGGTACCGTTTACTTCGCGGCAGAAATGCTGAAAACCAGGAGTGAATCCTTTAATGGTAAAGTAGTAGCCATTTCCGGTTCAGGGAATGTGGCCCAGTTTGCCACTGAAAAAGTTATCGAGCTGGGTGGTAAGGTAGTTACATTGTCAGATTCTTCAGGTTCCATCTATGATCCTGATGGTATCAATGCTGAGAAACTGGCTTTTGTTATGGAATTGAAAAATGTCACGCGTGGGCGGATTAAAGAATATGCCGATAAATATGGTTGTGAATATTGGGAAGGGAAACGTCCCTGGGCAGCCAAATGTGATATTGCCCTGCCCTGCGCAACTCAGAATGAAATAAATAGCGAAGAAGCTGAAACTTTGGTTGCCAATGGCTGTTACTGCGGCGCTGAAGGTGCTAACATGCCTTCAGAAGCGGGCGCTATCGATGTCTGGCTTGAAATAAAATCCTGGTTGGTCCCGGTAAAGCTGC
>DAOWAH010000420.1 GCA_030634675.1 Fidelibacterota bacterium | reverse complement strand
GAGTTGTCATTTATAACTGTCAGAGCTGATATTCCCAATGAACATTTGGTACATGCCGAACCAACCTCCCAGACTTTCCGATTTACAAATTGATTCACTTAGACGTGCACTGCGTCGTTTTATTGTATTATTTTTAGTCGCCTCTACCTATGTACTAGGTGTTGGTTTAGCTGAAAGTCCAGTCGAACCTCCGGTAGAGCACGAAGAGGAAATCTATCTATCATTCCGTTACCGCGGTGGGATTGACGCAATCATCATCGCCTATGAAAGGAACGGTCAATATTTTCTGCCGGTAACCGAGTTATTCAATCTGTTATCAATTGACTACGCGGTTGATCCGGCCAATCTGTCCATTAATGGTTTTTACTTGGATCCGGCAATAAATTATGAACTGGGTTTTCTCCAACGCATTGCCCGGCTGGGTGAGAATCAACTGAATTTTACAGCGTCGGATTTTTTAATCAAGGATGTTGATTTTTATGTGCAGCCATTGCTTCTAAAGACATTGTTCGGCCTCGATTTTTCCGTCGATGTCAGTCGTCTGGTTCTGAACCTGGAAACAAATGATATCTTACCAATTGTAGAGCGGTATGAACGGCGCACGAAGCGTCGCAAGGGTATGTTGACCGATGCTGAGGCAATTGAAGCCTACCCGCTCCTTACGGGACGGGATAAGCGAGTAATCGGTGGTAGTTTTATTGATTACTCATTGTATGGTTATATATCGGAAGAAGGGCACATAACCAGCTATAATTTTAGTGCTGGCGGTGAGTTTCTCGCTGGTGATATCCAGGGAGATATTTCCGGGACAACCACTTCTAATTTAGCGGTTCATCAGTATTCGGACCTGCGCTGGCGCTACGTTCTGGATAAACGGAATCTTTTATCAGCGATTTCGCTTGGTCAACTGAATTCCACTGGTTTGAGTTCCCTCTCATATACTGGCATCTCTTTTACGAATGAATCGATCGAGCCACGTCAGTCATTTGCTGACTTTATTGTTGAAGGTACCACCTTCC
Source organism: Fidelibacterota bacterium (assembly GCA_030634675.1). The sequence continues at coordinate 766 of DAOWAH010000420.1, read as the reverse complement.
CGGAATCCGATGTTGAATTATACCAGAATAACCGACTGGTCGATTTCCGCAAAGCGGATGAAAGTGGATATTATCGATTTACTGTGCCATTAAAATATGGAACAGCCGATCTGAAATTAAAGATTTATGGACCTACGGGTGGGGTGATTGAATCCGCAAAGCGTATTCAGATACCGTATACATTTTTACCCACGGGAACTATTAATTATTTTCTTGGTATTGGAAAACAGCAAAATGCCGAATTAGCCTGGCACAACCAGAAAATATCGTCCCAATTCCATACAAGTGCAGGCTTAACAAAATGGTTGACCAATAAAATCGGTATTGATTTTGTTGAAGACGAAAACCAGAATCGTCCACTTCTTTATAATTCACTATCTGCCCGGATTGCCCTGCAATATCTCCTAAATTTTGATGTTGCACCAGATGTATCTAATAAAATTACCCTCCGGGCTTTATATCCTTCTGCCAGGAGTTGGAGCATCGATTATACTGACTATCAAACTAGTGGGTATTTAAATAAATCCAATTTGAAAAGATCTTTTAATCTGAATACATATTTACCCTTTTCGATTAAATCATTTCAACAAACCGCTCGCTTCAGCATCGGTAAATTTGATTATCAAACCAGCAGTCGCCTGACATATAATGTTGATTATAGTATTTTTGTTCGACGGATTCGTCTCGGTGCCAAATATCGCGATGTTCTCCAGTACAATTCCGGTGAATATCTGGGAAATGACGGAAAAATTTCTTTTCTGGCTAT
>DAOWAH010000199.1 GCA_030634675.1 Fidelibacterota bacterium | reverse complement strand
TAAAATACAAATTGGCTAAGGCTTGATGAGCCTCCAGATTGTCCGGATTCAGTCTGGTGGCCTTCTGATAAGCTGTCTTGGCTGCATCATATTCATTTAATTGTTCGAAAGCCTGTCCCTTAAGATAAGCAAATCCGCCCTGTTGGGGATATTCTTCCTGGGCTTCATTAGCCATATCAAGGGCCTGGTAGGTGTTGCCTGCTTCCAATTGGCGCTTAACCGACGTCATTAAACCGGCTGCACCCTTTTCATTTTTCCTGTAACTGTCTTCTTTGCCTACTCCTGGTACTGATTATTTTTGTCTTCCCGGTGGAGGAGCAACGATATGGGGGGTTGCTTGGTGATCAGGATCGATGGCAAACGCCACGTTGAAAGCGTTTTCGGCCTTTCTCATTTCACCAACCGCGGAGTAAAAAGAACCTAAGTAATAATGGGTATCGGCATTACGTGGTTGCTGGTAAACTAAACGCAGATAAATATCTTTAGCCCTATTCAGTTCATGGCGTTTTTCATATTCACGCGCTAACTGCCGCTGTAGAGCCACATTTCCAAGATCATTATTAGCGCTTCGTTCCAACTCGGATAATGAAAATGACGGTTTTGAATCCAATCTGACCAATTGTCTTTTCGATATCGGGTGTAAATAAGACAGGGCTTGTTCCATTTGTCGATTACTACTAGATAATTCATCCGTCAGATTATAAATATCATCTGCCAATTTAACAGTGTTGATTTTTGGGGCAGTTATTTTCGGAGCCGGTCTCCTCGGTCTACGCTTGGAAGTAGCTGTAGGAGGCCTGGTGCTGGCTTTTCTTTTTACCGTTCCGGATGTTCTGGACGGTGGTTTTTTTCGAGAAGTGGTTGATTTTTTACTCGTTGATGGGCGCGTACTGGTTGCTTTTTTCCTGGTTGACGGGCGTGTACCGGTCGGTTTCTTCGTGGCTGGTCGTTTTTTCCGGGTAGTTGTACCAGAAGACTTGGATTGGCGGGTCGGGGTCTTCCTGGTAGTTGCTTTTTTTGTGGTGGAAGAAGGTCTTTTTACCGGTCGTTTTTTGGTTGGACCAGGTTTCTTATCGCCCTGTTTAGTGGTTCTCTCTTGAGCGAACAGACTGCCAGTATCAACAGGGGCTCCGCTTAGCAGAATAAGCAGTACAAGTAAACGAATTAATAGTTTGTGTAACATTCCCAGCATACCTCGGTAGAAGAATTTACAAAATTTGTTCAAAATTGAAAGCTGATTTTAACTTTTATTCCCCTCAAAATACTATAATGCTTAAATGTACACTACTAAAAGGCAGTTTATACCGGTTGATCGCTATTTTATCAGTTTTATTAGTTCACGAAAAGTATCATCATCCACTCTCTGTTGAATTTCAAATAATACTGTTTCCACAGTTGTCGGTTCAGCACCTTTTTTAGCAATCTTTTCCAGACCGATTGTTTTATTATGCGGGAACCGGGAAGAAACCGCATCAACGACTACTTCCACCGTGTAATCTTTAGCAATCAAATCAACCGCCGTTTGATAGACACATACATGCGTTTCGATACCACATAATATTAGCTCGGTTCGATTTAAACTGCTGAGTTGTTTCATGAAAACCGGTTCAGCACAGCAACTAAAAGATTTTTTAGGGATTGGTGTTAAATCCTGTAACAAAGCAGATACTTCCAGTATTGTCGGTCCAAGTTTATCCGGAGTCTGTTCCGTCCAGATTATAGGAATATCAAATAATTGCACACCTTTGATTAAGTTACACAGATTTCGAAATAATTCATCCCTGTTGGGCATGAGCTGAGCGAGCTTTCCCTGCATATCAATAATCACTAATACTGTTGAGTCCTTTGTTAACATAATACTACCTCAAATGAGAGTTATTGCACCTATCTGTCAGATTTCGTTTTTCAGTTTACCTGGCCCGGATCATAAAAAATTGTAGCGCTTTAGAATACGCCAGCTATTTACATCAACAGAAGTTTCTAAAAGCGTTGCACCAGTGATTTCATAATGGGGGGCGAAATTTATTTCCTGTGCAATTAATATTCGTTTTTCTACTGGCATTTTTCGGTACATAAGACTGACATGAGGATTAAAGTCATAACTTCGAAATTGTTCAAGCTCTGTGGTTAGAAATTCGTATAGCTCCACAAGCTGTGAATCAGTGATAATCTTGATAAATACGGTTTTCCAGATATTATCAGTTTGTCCGATACCGGTGGTGTGCACGTTAAACTTTTTAGTTTTATTGAAACACCGATCAGTTATTTCTGTTAATCGCTTTATTTCGATCTCCAAAAAGCCATATAAAGTTATATGGGGCCGGAATTTCGGTCCGGAATGTCGTTGACTTAAATCATCAATCTGTTCACACAGGGATTGCTGATCTTTATCAGAAAATATTAACCAGATTGAAATCATAGAAGGCCAAAACTTTTACACATCTTTTTTACTTTTTAATACAATACCCTTATAATGAGGAGATTTCATTTTTAATTGAAATTTAAAGGGGCAGCCCCGCAGTTTGGTTATCCAATAATTAAGAAAACCACGAAGAAGGCTTCACTATAAAGAAAGTAGATAGTAAGAGCGACACTAATCAAGACCAATCTTTTTTTGACTTGAATTATTAACCACGAATTACTCGAATAGCACAGCCTGCCCCGATAGTAAAGTATAAACGTATCGGGGAAATGTTAAAATAATATAAAGAGGCGGATATTGGGGCTGACCCCGGCTACCATTGCCAAATGAATAATTCAAAATCATTATTCCAAGATATTAGCAAATCATTTAAATTCGCCGCGCATTTAGGCTTATTTACATGGATTTGCCCGGGTGGTGAAATTGGTAGACACGCTAGGTTCAGGATCTAGTGGTCGCAAGGCTGTGCTGGTTCGAGTCCAGTCCCGGGCACGAGGGGATGATGGATGATGGATGATGGATGATGGATGATGGATGATGGATTTTTAAGTTATGAATTATAATTGTTTATTCTTTCTTAAGCCTGATGAAATCGTAAAGAGTCATAAATTGTCATTCTTGAGCGCAGCGAAGAATCTCATAACTAATATGGAGCCCCACGGGCAGAGCCCGTGGTACCTCCATGAAATACCCTCCTACGCCAAGGCCTGTCTGCCAAAGCACAATTGGTGCGTCGGTATGGCTTCGGAGGGTTATCCGCAACTGGCGACATCCGCCGTAGCAACAATACTTCATTTTTGGATGATTCTTCACGCACTCATCCACGGGCGAATCCCATGGGTTTCTGCGTAGGCGGATAATATTATTAATATCAGAGATTCTTCATTTCATTCAGAATGACACCAAAACTTCTTTTTACGAGACCGTCAAGACTAAGTTTTACTATATGGAGCCCCTATGGGTAAACCCGTGGTAACAAAAATTTATGCCCTGGGGGCGACATCCCGATCCGGGGATGAATTTTGGAATTCATCCACGCCTGAATGACGTGGTATTCTTCTTATCGGGATAAAATAACAAGTGGGCAGCCGGTTCAGTCTAACCCTGACAAGCCGGGGTTTAATATTGTTTTTGTGGGCTTTTCCATACTACTTTTGCTGGTAATTGACGGTTTAAAGCGGTCTAAGTCTCGTTTGGACTAACCGATAAAAACGCTTACGCAATCCGGAACGATGCTCTCTACTCTGCAATGTCGCCCCTATTCAAACCATGCTGGTACGTCCTGGAATCTCCAAATACCGAATTTAAACATGAAGATCTGGCCGTGCTCAAATTGAATGGAGTCTGGTTATGATCAAAGAGATTCACCTATTCGATGGGAAAATTCTATTGCACAGTTTTAATCCGAAATATGATGACATGGATTTTACCTGTAGGGCGCTGAGATTTGTTAATCCGATCGTGATGCTGGAAAAAGGGAAATAATTAATCAATTTTAGGAGGGGAAAATGAGAAAAGTTTTACTGTCAGCTGTTTTCTTTCTAATCTCCTGCGAATCCGAAGAATTTAAGAATCCGATTCTTGGTAACTGGCTAGAGATAGAACTAACCGAAATGTGGGTCGATTCTACTCATACTGTAAAATATGATACATCCCAGCTGAAAGCTATCCACGCCTACACTAAGGATTTGACCGGGC
>DAOWAH010000006.1 GCA_030634675.1 Fidelibacterota bacterium | reverse complement strand
GATCAGCACCTTGCCATCTTTCAGTTTGATTAACACCTGTTCACTTATGTTAATTTACTCTGAAGTGTACGATTGAGACACTGCGTTTTTCAACTACTTCTAAAAATTCTTGTACTTGCTGGGTGACCGAACCAGTAGACCTAGGTAGTCCGGAACAAAGAGCAGGAAGCGGTATTTTGAATTATTATACAGCGCTTAATGTTATTTTACTCAATCAAATATAATATTTCCTGATAAGTGCATTGCGTTTAAATTCGCCCTGTTTTTTCCTCAACTAATTACTATAAAAAATTGAATAAATTAAAAATTATGTTACAGAGCTTTCTAAGTTCAGTAATATGTGCCGTTTTGCTGGGTTTGAATCCCGCCTGCGGCACAAACTGGAGGTAACGAATGAACGTTTTTAAAGCAATACTATTAGGAATTCTTTTATCGGGAATGCTTTTTCCCCAATCAACCGATGATAAGATAGCTTCCGCCCAGACCTTAATTGAGTCAAAGGAATTTGAACAAGCGGAACAACTATTGACTGAGGCTATTAGTCATGATCCTTCCTATGCCCCTGTTTTATTTAAATTAGCTCAGGTATATCTGTATATGGGTAATATGGATCAAGCAGAGGCTAATTTTCGTCTCGCTATCGATTTCGATCCTGAAAATAAAGAATACCGGGATGAATTTGATCGTGTCAATGAGATCAATTCCGTAATGAGTGAGGGGCAACGTTCATTGAATAGCAATGAGTTGGACGAAGCTTATTTGACTTTTCAGAAAGTACTGGACCAGTTTCCATTTTTTGCCAATGCAGCCTACAACATGGGTGGTATTAAGATTCGCCAGAAAGAATATGATACTGCTATAGAAGATTTTACCAAAGCGCTCGAGATTAATCCTGGTTTTCAAAATGCCCAATCTGCCATTGCCACGGTGGTGAAAAATACTTTCAATGATGGAAACACCCTTTACCGCCGGGGTGATCTGGAAGGTGCCTTGGAAGCCTATAACAAAGTGATCGAGTATGATGCCACATTCTATCAAGCCTGTTATCAAATTGGTGTTATCTCGACCCGGATGGGCGATGTGGACCAGGCTATTGATTATTATCAAAAAGCGCTGGATGTTTCGCCTACTTTTTATAAAGGTTGGTACGCCCTAGGACTGGCCCAGAAAAAAATCAGTGATAGCGAGGGTGCAATGCAATCCTTGCAGAAAGCATTAGATATTAATCCCACTTATGCCAGAGCCTATTCGGTTATGGGTGAGATTCTACTTAATAAGCAGGAATTTGAGAAAGCGATTGAGAAATTCCAGATGGCCATCTCAGTTGATCCCAGTTATACCAAAGCATATGAGAATCTTGGGATTACCTTTGTCAAAATTGAAAATTGGAATGATGCCATAACACAACTGGAATTAGCGGTTCAGTTCAATGCAAAATCTTTAAATGGCTGGTACCATCTCGCTATGGTTTATAATAAAACCCAGGATTGTGAAAATGCCCTGCGTTGTGCCAGACGTGCAATTGATATTAAACAAAATTATTCTCCGGCATTAATCGAACAGGGTGTTGCCTACTGGTGTAACGGAAAAGGTGATAAAACAAGAGCCTTAAATTCCATCGAAAAAGCCCGGAATGATAGCCGCTGGCGGAGAGTGGCCGAATATGAAATTGATCGAATAAAAAATCCTGAAAAATACGAAGAGTAAACAAAGTTTTCATTAAACGACTATTAGCATGGCTTGAGTTCGAATGATAATACTGTGATTAAAGCAGTTATATACGGTTTAAAAGATACACTTCCAGATTTTATTATAATGAGATTTCAGACGGTCCAGACTGCTAACTTATCCTAATGCTAACTGAACATTCAATTAACGAATATGGGACTCCATCCGACAACCGGGCAGCAGGTCCAGCTATGCTCACTATTGTGATGTCTTTGGTTGTAAAAAGAGCTTCCGGTGCTGACCAGGATGTTAATAATATCTATGAATTGATTGATTTTGGCCGTGAACTTCATGAGTGATGAATCATTTATCGGGACGGATATAATTTCCGTACCAAAAATAGCTGCTGTTTTAAAACGCTATCCTGAACGCTTTCCACACCACACATTTACTGAAAAAGAAATTACCTATTGCAACTCCAGACCTGTGCCGGAAATTCATTATGCCGGACGCTTTGCCGCTAAGGAGGCAGTCAAAAAAGCGCTGTTATCCAGTGGTGTTGTCAGTAATATCAGTCTCAAGCAAATCGAAGTTATAAGACTTGAGAATGGAGCTCCGAAAGTAATCATTCACAGTTCTGGCATTGATAATACTGATATTAAAGTTAGCATTTCGCATACCGCTAAATATGCCACAGCTACTGCTCTGATTTGCTTTAAAAATTTGTGATATGCAGATAAAGAAATATCGTTACGCAATGACCGCTTATGTGTTATTGATATTATTAGGTTCCAGTATACCGGCTGATCATATTCCGGAATCGGAGTTATTCTCGTTAGATAAATTATTACATATTGTGGAATATTCAATTTTAGGCTTTCTGGCATTCATGAGCTTCCCTAATCGATCATTGCGGAAAATTCTAATAATATTAATCATTTGTATGTTCTTTTCCGCGTTCGATGAAACCTGGCAATCATTTATTCCGGGACGGCAACCGGATTTGCTTGACTTTCTGGCTGATAATCTTGGAATTTGGATTGGTACCGGATTAGGTATTTCTTTACTTTTCCTAAAAGGGAATGATTAACCGATTACATATCCGAAATTTTGCCATTATTGATGAGTTGGATCTCATTCTGAAACCCGGTCTTACGGTGATTACCGGTGAAACCGGATCCGGTAAATCAATTATTCTGCAAGCCTTAAATGTGTCTTTGGGAATGAAACCCACGAAAACCATGATTAAGACCGGACAAGCACAAGCGATTGTAGAAACCAGTTTATATCAGTCAGCAAAAGAAAATACAGTTTATAGAGTAATACCAGCTAAAGGCCGGTTAAAAAATTATATTGATGACACACCAGTAAATGATTCCGACTTCCGCGAGCTAACCAGGAATTATGCTGATTTTCATGGCCAACATGAACAGCAGCTAATTATGAATTCAGCAACGCATATTAAATATCTGGATAATTATATTGGTAATCAAAACACCGTCCGTAAGTTAAAGATCAAATTTGATCAAATTGAAGCAGTCAGGAAAAAACTTACGTCAGTACAGCGCAAGCAAGAATATGCCGTACAGAGAAAAGAACTTCTTAATTTTCAGTTAAATGAAATAACAACGGCAACACCGATAGTTGGTGAGGATCTGGTACTTGCCAAGGAATTCTCGGTTGGAAGTCATCAGGAGGAGATTATAACCGCAATTGATGATTTACATTCGCGTTTGGAAACTGATGACAACTCCGTCCAGCAGCAATTACACAGGTCAGTACGTGAACTGGAGCGATTGTTAAAATGGGACACAGGTCTGAAGAATTTTATCACATTGTTGAATGATGCCGTCATCAATCTACAGGAGGTTAGTTCCGGTTTATTCGAACATGTTCAATCACTTGATTTTGATAAAGAACGACTTCGGGAAATAGAAGACCGCTTGCAAGCGCTGGAATTATTGAAAAGAAAATACGGTGGTTCTATTGAATCTGTTCTGGAATATAAAGCAGCAATCGAAAAAGAGTTAAAGGTCTTTGAAAGCCAGGATTATGAAATTGAACAATTACAGCAGAACCTCTTGAATTTTCAGGACGAATATCAAAAACTGGCTAATAAAGCCCATGACAAACGTAGTTCTGCAATTAAAAAGCTCTCTGATGCAATCATCACTGAAATGCACAAATTGAAAATGCCCGGAGCAAATTTTGAAATACGGATGACGCAATTAACAGATAATAATTCACCGGTCAAATATGGGGAACGGACTGTTCGTTCCTATCCCGATGGATATGATGTGATTGAATTTTATTTAAGCGCCAATCCCGGTGAAAAGACCAAACCGCTTACCCAAATTGCATCAGGTGGAGAAGTTTCACGGATTATGCTCGCCATAAAGACTGTATTGCAGGATAGCGATCCGGTTGATACTTTGATATTTGATGAAATTGATTCCGGAATATCAGGAACAGCAGCGGAACTGGTTGCTGACAGCCTGGTTAAATTGTCCCGTGATAAGCAAGTCATTTGTATAACGCATTTACCTCAAATCGCTGTCCGCGCAGATTATCATCTGTTGGTTCGAAAATACATATCAGCCGACGACACGGTAGTAGTTGCTTCCTATTTAAACCAGGAAGAAAAATCAGACGCACTGGCACAATTAATTTCAGGAGCTGTAATTACCGATGATGACCGGCTAGCAGCGCAACGCTTGTACGAGCGATATCATGGATAAATTAGTTATAAATGGTGGAAAAGCGCTGGCAGGCAGGGTGGTAGTCAGCGGGGCTAAAAACGCGGTACTGCCGATAATGGCTGCCGCATTACTGGTTGATGGAAACCTCAAGATTAAGCGTGTCCCGCACTTACGTGACACGGCTACAATGATCAAGTTGTTGAATATTGTTGGCGCTACGACAAGCCTGGAAGGTGATGTATTAGAGATCGATGCTAGCACGGTAAATAAGCCGGAAGCACCGTATGAATTGGTTAAAACCATGCGGGCTTCATTTTATGTATTAGGTCCTTTGGTAAGCCGTTTTGGCTTTGCCCGTGTATCATTACCGGGTGGTTGCGCCTGGGGCCCGCGTCCGGTGGATTTTCATTTGAAAGGTTTGGAAAAACTGGGGGCTAAGATTACGCTGGAAGGTGGTTACATTATAGCAGAAGCCAAACGCTTAAGAGGCAATCGGATACCATTTGAGATTCCGTCAGTTGGAGCAACCGGGAATATGGTCATGGCGGCGGTATTGGCGGATGGTATTACAATTATTGAGAATGCCGCTCGTGAACCGGAAATCGCGCAATTATGCGAATTCCTGAATTTGATGGGTGGCAAAATAAGCGGTATCGGAAGTGCTGAACTAACAATTGAAGGTGTGAATAATTTGCAGCCGGTTTCGATTACGGTAATTCCCGATCGGATTGAGGCGGGTACTTTTTTAATAGCCGGAGCTATGGTTGGAGAAATTACGGTCGGTGATACAAATCCGGCCCATTTGACCACTGTTTTAGATAAGCTGAAACAGACGGGCGCTGAAATCAATATTGACGGGAATGATATTGCCATAAAAAAACCTGAGCGTATTAAAGCCGTCGATGTTACAACAACAGTATATCCCGGATTTCCCACTGATTTACAAGCCCAATGGATTGCGATGATGAGTCTCGCTGAAGGAACAGCGGTGGTGACCGATACTATTTACCGGGACCGTTTTGCTCATATTCCTGAATTAAACCGGATGGGTGCCAATATTAAGCTGAAAAAAAATGTGGCGCTAGTTTATGGACAAGATAATCTAAAAGGCGCGCCGGTTATGTCCACCGATATTCGTGCCAGCGCTTCGTTGATACTGGCCGGCCTGGCTGCTAATGGTCGGACTGATATCAGCCGGGTTTATCATATCGATCGTGGTTATGAGAAAATCGAGAATAAATTCCGGTCGATTGGAGCCGATATCACTAGGAAAACGGAAGAATAAAAGGATAGATGTTCAACGGAGATCATAAATGAAGATTGTTATAATCGGTGCCGGTGAAGTTGGCTTTCATGTGGCTAAAGCTCTGAGTCAAGAGAAATTTGACATTACCGTAATTGAAATTGAGCTGGATAAATGCCGCCGGATTGCTGAGAATCTGGATGTAATTGTAGTAGAAGGTCACGGTGCCAGTCCCCGTAATTTGACCCATGCAAAGGTTCAAGAAGCAGACTATGTTCTTTGTGTAACAAGGGTAGATGAAGTCAATCTGATTGCTTCCCAGCAAGCTCATGAATTAGGAGCTAAGAAGATTATTGCCCGGCTGCGAAATCAGCAATACTCAACCCGAGAATCGATAATAAAACCTGAGCGGTTTGGAATCGATCTTGTAATTCATCCGGAAAAAGCTGCCTGTCAGGAAATAGTTAGGCTGGTCAGGAGAACCTATGCAACTCAGGTAATGGAATTTGAAGGTGGTCGTCTACAATTACTGGGAATTCGTATTAATAATCAATCGCCAATCGTTGGGAAATCTGTAGCTGAATTGAACGAAATCAGTAATAATTTCAAATTTGGTATCGTTACCGTTCTTCGTAATGGTAAAAGTTATGTTCCCTGGGGTGATTTTGTTTTTCAAGAGCGGGATGTGGGGTATTTCCTGGTCCGGACTGATCGAGTGGATGACCTGATGCATTTATTAGGCAAGGATATCAGTAAAACCCGCCGGATTATGATCATGGGGGGTACCAAGATCGGACGGTCGGTTGCCGAAGAATTGCAGAATGAAATTTCCGTTCGCCTGGTAGAGGTTGACCGCTACAAAGCGGAGACGATTGCCACCACATTGGAAAATACCATGATTCTGAACGGGGATGGAACCGATGTTGAATTTTTACGCTCTGAGAATGTGAGTGAGTTGGATAGCTTTATCGCTGTGGCTCATAACGAACAGACCAATCTTCTGTCGGCGTTACTGGCCAAACATCTGGGAGTTAAGCAGACGATCTGCCATATGTCCACTACCGAATATTTACCAATCATCAAAGAAATCGGATTAGATGCAGTAATCAGTAAAAACATATCGACAGTAAATGCCATTTTGCGTTTTATCCGTAGTGACCAGTTGGAAACAGCAATCACGACCTTTGACGAAATTGACGTAGACGTTCTGGAATTCAATCCTGAACCAGGTAGTAAAGTAACCACCAAGACACTCCAGGAATTACACTTTCCTGAAGAAAGTATTGTAGGAGTGATCAATCACCATGGTGCTTTGAGTATCGCTCGCGGTACTTCACAGATTACAGAAGAAGATACTGTCCTGGTTTTTGCCAAACAGTCGGCAATTCCCAAACTAAAAAAATTGTTTAATGCCTGATGAATCCCAAAACAATAATTAACATTTTGGCCATTCTGGTTTCTTCTTTGGGATTGACCATGATTGTTCCGATTTTGATAGCATGGTTTGGCAATGAACCGGATTTGTTTGGTTTCATAATCGCGGGAATCTTGTGTATCGTAATCGGTATCCCGGTTTGGCTGTTTACCCGTAAATATAAACGTTTGAATATCAAGGATGGATTTGCCGTAGTCACATTCGCCTGGATAACAACCGCTCTGGTTAGTTCTTTGCCATTTTATTTTAGTGGTTTGATCCCCAGTTTTACTGATGCCTTCTTTGAAGCCATGTCCGGTGTTACTACTACCGGAGCAACCATAATTGGTAGTACTCAGACTATGCCCCATCTGGAAAATGGTATTGAAAGTCTGCCATATGCTACCCTGTATTGGCGCTCCTTTATCCAGTGGATTGGTGGCATGGGAATCATCGTATTTTATATCGCTATTTTGCCATTACTGGGCGTTGGGGGAGTCCAACTGTTCAAAGCCGAAGTACCTGGTCCGGTTGCGGATAAAATTCGACCACGGGTACGTGAAACCGCTAAAATTCTGTGGCTGGTTTATGTGGGGATCAGTCTGGCTGAAGCGATTATGCTCATGTTTGCCGGTATGTCACTATTTGATGCGGTATGCCATACTTTCACTACTATGCCAACAGGGGGGTTCTCAACCCGGAATGCCGGTATCGGCGCCTTCGACAGTTCGGCAATTCATTACATCATCATTTTCTTCATGTTCCTGGCTGGCGTCAATTTCAGTCTCCATTTCCGGGCGTTATCGGGTAATTTTAAATCATATTTTCGGGACAGGGAATTTCTCTATTATCTTGGTATAATTCTGGGTGTCACATCTCTGATTTTTATTAGTGTTTGTTTAAAATCCGGCAGTTGGGGACATGTCAATTTCCGTGATTCCCTTTTTCAGACTGTTTCGATTATTACAACTACCGGGTATGGTACCGCTGATTATGAGTCATGGGCTTATTTTGCCCAAGTTTTATTATTGGGCATGATGTTCATTGGTGGAATGGGGGGGTCCACTGGCGGTGGAATGAAAGTGGTTCGCATTCTTTTAATCGTAAAATACATCCTGTTGGAAACCCGCCGGATGTTGCATTCCCATGCCATCTTCCCGGTCCGGATTGGTCGCCGCACAATCAGCGAGGATGTTATTCGCAATACGCTGGGATTCTTCCTCTTTTATGTAATGATATTTGGCGCTACTGCGATAGCACTGACTGCCCTGGGCTCGGATATTGAATCTTCAATCGGAGCCGCAGCTTCAGCTCTGGGAAATATCGGCCCCGCCTTGGGAGAATTTGGTCCAACCGACAATTATGCCTTATTGCATCCGATTGGGAAATGGTTATTGTCGTTTTGCATGTTGCTCGGCCGCCTGGAGATTTATACCGTAATGGTCATTTTCAGCCGTACCTTCTGGCGTACTTAATAAAAAAGAAGAGCAGCATAATGTCGTTCATAATTAAGAATATTACCGATAATATCGCCACAATTGCGATTAACCGACCTGAAGCCCTGAACGCTATGAATTTGGAGGTGGTCGGCGAATTACACCGGACTGTGAACGAAGCTATTGCCGACCCCACAGTGGGCGCCATAATTCTAACCGGAGCGGGAGACAAGTCCTTTGTGGCCGGCGCGGATATCAAAGCCATGTCGCAGATGACCAAGACAGAAGCACTGAAGTTTGGACAAGCTGGACATGGATTATTAAATACGATTGAAAATGCACCTGTTCCGGTGATCGCAGCCATCAATGGTTTTGCACTGGGAGGCGGAACGGAAATCAGTCTGGCTTGTCACATTCGGATAGCGGCGGTCAATGCCGTATTTGGGCAACCGGAAGTAAAACTAGGTCTGATTCCCGGCTGGGGTGGGACGCAACGATTGATACGACTGGTCGGAAAGGGTAGGGCGGTTGAAATGATTGCCGGTGGTGGAACAATCAAAGCGGATGAAGCCTACCGGATCGGGCTGGTCAATGCAGTGGTTCTACCTGAAGAATTGATGACGAAAGCCCGGGAAATTGCCACCCGGATCGTGGGGAACGGACCGCAGGCAGTACGGGTAGCCTTAGATTGTATTCGCCAAAGTCAGGATCGATCACTGACGGATGGATTGGAATACGAGCTGCAGGCATTCGCCGACCTGTTTGAAACAGTGGAAATGCAGGAAGGAACCCGGGCATTTATGGAGAAACGTCCGCCGGAGTTCCGCCAAGACTAAGCTATGAAAATCAAAGCTATTGAACATATCGGTATTGCCGTCGAGAGCCCCGATCAAAGCGGTCCGTTCTGGAATCATGTACTGGGAATCAGGAAAACCGGAATTGAAGTAGTGGAGGAGCAGGGTGTGAGTACGGTAATATTCGATACCGGCCGGGGGAAGATCGAACTGTTAGAAGCGCTGTCCGAAGATTCGGCTGTCGCTAAATATATTGCTAAAAAAGGTGTGGGGATTCATCACATCTGTCTTGAAGTGGATGATATCGAAGCGGCAATCACCGAATTACAATCGGCGGGCGTGGAGTTGATTTACGACCAGCCACGGGTTGGGGCCGAAGGAATGCTGATTACCTTTGTTCATCCCCGGTCCACCGGGGGTGTTTTAGTTGAGTTGGCCCAGAAGCCACACTGACAGCAGTTGTTTTAAGCCAGTCTTTTACTCCGGTGTTTCCGGAGTATAGTGCTCATCTTCCAGATCGATTAATTTCTGTTGTATAAAACCACTGGCGTCTTTTATCGCCTGATTATAGATCGCCGGACCCAGTTCCTCGATTAAGAAGTCCAATAGCAGCGTGGTTTTAAGTTCACCGATCTTCTGGTCAAAATACTCTTCAAAATAATTTTTTAATTTATCACGAAGAATTGACCGTTGTGCTGTTGTGAATTCTATCTTCATTATCTGTTCGAATTGATTTATTAGGAGCCTTAATTTACCAGCCTTTTGCTTGGGTATCATTTGATACTAACTAAATATGGTCATCAATGGACAAGTGAGTAGGTCCTATTCAGTACAAAGATGTCTGTATTTCTAAACTACATTCAGTACAAATAAAAAGTAAATCGCTGCCGTAAATACATTTAAATTCTAATAGTGTTAACGGTGACTTAAATACCGCTGGTTTTTAAGGTTTAATGTAATTAGTGGAATTACTATGACAAGGTTATCAAATACCAAAAACCATCCTTTTAGTATCGAAGATTGGATTGGTCTGGCAATGATACCATTATTGGCCGCTCTGATTTTATTTATCCATCACCTAAACTACGATTACACCGAATTTTTAAAATCGCAAGCTGGTACCATTGAATCACATACTTTAGTTAGTGCTAATATTCAAGGACGTTGGCTTGATCGCAGTTACCAAATTAGGAGCACACGTGGCTATCATTTTAATATACGAATTCGAAGACCAGCGAATCTTGAGATAGGACAACAAGTGCCAGCATTAATAATCCTGGGAGGAATTGAAACCGGATCCCGATCCATCCAGCTTATTAACACAAACTCAAATCTTATGTTAGTTGGTGTAGATTACGCGTATAGGGGAAAAACACGTTACAGCAATTTAGAATTTTTATTCGACTTGCCGATTATCTCAACAGCGATTGCGGAATCATTTGGTGCGGTACTGCTTACGACCGGATTTATCCATACTTTTCCAGAAGTTGATACAAACCGCGTAGTGATGATTGGTTCAAGCTTCGGTGTACCTTACAGTGTGATAGCCACAGCATTAGATCCACGCATTGATGGATTGGTCAATACTCATGGGGGTGGACACTTAGTTGATATGGTATTGCAACAGATCCCTGACGATCTCCAATACCTCTCACCGTTTTTGTGGCCAGTTGCGGCGTATCTACTCACTCCTTATGAACCCCTTAATTATATTCATCTGGTTTCACCTCGCCCGTTTTTATTGATTAATGCCACCCGCGATGAGCGGATCCCATACGATTCTATGATCGCTTTATTTCAGATTGCTAACGAGCCTAAAGATATTGTTTGGATGGACTCTAAACATATTTTGCCGTCGAGAAAAGAGCTCATCAATAACATTTTGAATGTGACTGAAATCTGGCTAGTAGAGAAAAACTTGCTGGATTAACCTAGTGTCATGTCATGCTTGTTGTGTGTTATAAGTCGCTGGAATTTTAGTTGATAGCAAGGCGAGTATTTTCAGCATAGCCTTAGCTATAGTAGAATTATTCAACGAAGTTAGCGGCTAAAAGAACAAGGCTTGGTTGCGCTAATACAGGCTTGACATGGCACAAGGGCGTGGTATTTAGAACGTCGTCTTCAGGATTTGATTAATCCCTTTTATACAATTCTGATACATCAACAAAGATGAGATATTCACTGATCAATTGACTATCTGTTTTCAGAATGTTTGCAAACGGAACAGTCAGAGTACTCGAATCGTGTCTTGTATATGTGACCGTGCCGTGACAGATTACGATATTGCCTTCAACCCATGATTCAAGCACATCATGACTAATTTCTTTTATGGATTCTAGAAATCCCCGTACAAGATTACCTGCGGCAACCGCCCCGTGCACAGGTGCAGCATTTCCAAACCTGAAAATTGTCTCGTCTGCGAGGAATGCCTGAAATGCGTCGGCGTCCTGACTGTCAATACTGTCGAATAGTGACTTTAGCCAATCTGTTCTGTCCATTTATAGTCCTTTCTTTAGTAATATTTTCTTTTTGTTAAACTTTATTTCGTACTCCTAAAAATCAGCTTGGTTCCTGCCTGTGTTTGGCGTCCGTAGCAGCAACCCTGCTTGACAATTTGGGAAAGTGCTATTGCCCAACAACACAGAAGGTTGTCGCACATCTGAGTCCACCGGTAAAATCAGGCGGAACTCCACCTCTGAATATCCGTAATTTCAACAGTAAATGGATAGCACTCTGAAACAGAAAACCGCCCATGTCCCGGCCAAGCCGGGAGTCTACATGTTTAAAAATAAACAGGACGAAATTATCTATATCGGCAAGGCCAAGAACCTGCGCAATCGGGTGCGGTCTTATTTTCAGAGTGGAAAGCACCAGAGAGCCAAGACCGTTTCGATGGTCAGGCAGATCGCCGACTTGGAATGGTTGGTAGTCCGCAGCGAAGTGGAGGCCCTGCTGACCGAAGCCAATATGATCAAGGAACACGACCCGCGCTACAATATTGACCTGAAGGACGATAAATCCTTTCCTTTTATCAGGATCACGAAGGAACCCTATCCCCAGGTATTCCTGACACGTAATATTGTGAAAGATGGTTCACGTTATTATGGTCCCTATACCGATGTTAAGCTACTGAAAAACACGCTTAAAGCGATGTATAAGGTGTTTCCTATCCGTAGTTGTACCCATTTCCTGGATGAGCGGGTGATCGCCACCGGGAAAGTGACCCTCTGCTTAGATTACCACGTCAAGAAATGTGAGGGTCCCTGCGCCGGGAAGGTTAGCCGACGTGATTACCGGACCATGGTGGGGCGGATCATCCGTTTCCTCCAGGGCGATACCCGTCAGACCGAGGACTACATCCGCACCCGGATGGAACAGGCTTCCCGGGAACGGCGCTACGAGGATGCGGCTCAACTCCGGGATCAACTGACGGCCATTAAAAGTTTTCGCACCCGCCAGCGTAAGGTCGCTGCCGATTTTCAGGACCGGGATGTATTCGCCCTGGCTCGTCAGGATGATCTGGGTTTGGCAACAGTTATTCGTATTCGCCAGGGACGTATTTTCACCCGGGAAAAATTCCGTTTAAATAACATTGATGCTGACGATAGTAAGATCTTAAAGCATGTGCTCACCAGTTTCTACTTAGATGGTGATTTTATTCCTGGGGAGATATTAGTTCCTGATTTACCAGCGGATGAAAATAACCTCTTGACTTGGCTGCGCGAAAAGCGCGGTGGCGCCGTAAATCTGCATGTGCCACAGCGCGGTGAAAAAGCCAAACTGATGCAGATGGCCGCCCGTAATGCCCGGCTGCTGCTGGGGGAATGGGTTCTGGAACGGATGAAACGCCAGGAACTGGTTCCCACATCGGTGACTCAGCTTCAAGAAGACCTGCTGTTGAAAGCGCCACCACGCCGGATCGAGGCCTTTGATATTTCACATCTTGGAGGTACCAATACCGTTGCCTCGCTGGTTTGTTTTGTGGATGGCAAGCCTCGCAAGTCCGAATACCGGAAATTCAAGATCAAGTCGGTGGTTGGGATCGATGATTTTGCCGCCATGCGGGAGGTCGTGATTCGGCGCTACAAACGCCAGAAAAAAGAGCAGCAACCACTGCCGGATCTGATTTTGATTGATGGGGGAAAAGGGCAATTGGGAATGGCTGTATCCGCATTGCGTGAACTGGGGTTGGACTATTTGGTGGTTATCGGCTTGGCAAAAAAACTGGAAGAAGTTTTTGTGCCCGGAATTTCCGAAGCTCAATCGATCCCCAAAACATCGCCAGGATTATTTCTATTGCGCCGTATTCGCGATGAAGCACATCGTTTTGCAATAACATTTCAGCGTCAAAAACGCGTAAAATCCGCCATTGAGTCAATCTTTGAAGCAATTCCCGGAATCGGTCCCAAACGGTTGAAAGCGTTATTTACGACCTATTCCGATGTCCGAGCCGTGGCCGAGGAGGATGCATCAGCCCTGACGTTACGTACCGGATTCAGCGAGGCGCTGGCGGAAAAAGTGATCGACGTCGCAAAAAAATTCCTGCAAAAGAAGTCTACTGGAATTAAAATCGATAAGTCATAAGTTACCGACTGGTATCCTACGTATCGTTGTCATAGACATGATAGAATTAATGAAAAAACATTTATTAGTATTGGCGCTACTGTTGTTCACTTTTGGTTTATTGGCTGAAGATTACTATCCCAACCGTGTTCTTGTCAAGCTGGAACCGGGCGTCAGCCGCCAGGAGTTTTCCTCCATCCTGAATGGACAGAAATATAAAGTGGAGAAAGTACTTGTCCGCCGACTGAATATTGTCAGTGTCAGACTTATTGATTCGGGCATTCCCACTGTAAATGCTTTGGCGGATCTGCGTACTAATCCCTGGGTGGAAAAAGTACAGCTTGATCATAAACTCACGCAACGAGATACTTACCCTAATGATTCTTTATTCTACAGTCTATGGAACCTGTATAACACCGGGCAGTCTGGTGGTACGGTCGATGCCGATATTGATGGACCGGAAGCCTGGGACATTACAACCGGTGGGGTTACAGCCCTGGGTGATACAATCGTTGTGGCGGTTATAGATAATTCATGCGATATAAATCACATCGACTTAGTTCAGAATATTTGGGTAAATCATAATGAAATACCTGGAAATAATTTAGATGATGATAATAATGGTTATGTAGATGATGTTAATGGTTGGGATGCCTACAATTCTGATGGTACTATCCCAATAACAGGTTCGGGTCTGCATCCTGGTCACGGAACTCATGTTTGCGGTATAATCGGAGCCCACGGTAACAATGCAAATCAGGTAGTAGGTGTTAACTGGAATGTAAAGATTATGCCGATTGCCGGTTCCAGTTCCCTGGAATCGATTGCCTTTGAGGCTTATGGCTATGCTCTGGATCAGCGGGTGCTCTGGGATTCAACCGGTGGACAGTATGGTGCTTTCATAGTGGCGACAAATAGTAGTTTCGGGATTAATAATGCTGATTGTAACTCCGGTAGTTATCCTCTATGGAATGATATTTATAATGCGATGGGGCAAGCTGGAATACTAAGTGTAGCGGCAACCATGAACAGGAATGACAATGTTGATATTGCTGGTGATGTACCCACCAGTTGTGACAGCGATTTTATCGTTGCAGTGACCAATACCACCCACTATGATACCAAGAACAGCGGCGCCGCTTATGGGGCACAGTCTATTGATCTAGGAGCACCGGGCACGTCTGTTTTATCCACTTATCTGAGTAATACAACAAGAACGTTAACCGGTACTTCCATGGCCGCGCCCCATGTGGCCGGTGCGGTGGGCTTTTTACATGCAGTCATGTCCCGGAGATTTGCTACTTATTATTTAAATAATCCCGCTGACGCCGCACTATTGCTCAAGGATTTTATTCTAGAGGGGACCGATCCGTTGACCAGCCTGGTCGGCATCACTGTCAGCGGTGGTCGTTTGAATCTTAATAATTCTGCCTTGATGGTCCAGGCATTCACGGCCTGTGATTCCCTGGACCCGAATCCGATCACGGAATTAACGGCTGATACCACCAACTGGTATCAAGTAAGGCTTGACTGGATAGAACCAGTGACTCTAATCGGTGGTGATCCGATTCCGCCTTTTGTGATCGACGTGTACCGGGATGGTGAATTATTACAAGCCGTATCGCAGGGTATTGAAACTTACACAGACGGCTTTCTGCAAGGAGGCCAGATAGTTGATTATGAACTGGTGTCCAAGGTTATAGATACCGATTCAACCGGAATACCGGTGTCAATTTCCGTCACGGTGGCTGGAGATGATTTTACTCCCGGTGATGTCAATCGCGATGAAATTATAAATGTGATCGATGTGGTTCGCTTAGTGCATTTTACGTTGGGTTATGCGATTCCTTCGGATATTGATATGTATACCAGCGATTTGGATCATAATGGTTCGCTGGATGTATTTGATATTTTAATTCTGGTGGATATTATCCTGGGACGCAACTGATCTAAGTAAAAAGGAATCGGGAAGAATTAATAACTGAATAACTCCTGTTAATTACGTTTTTATCATTACGGATACATCTGCGACCCATGGTTTAATCTGTGGGTTGTTTCATATAATTAAGGGATTAAAGCCCGCCGTCAGTCATCCAGGAATCCATGCTCTTTCATCCAGTCATCGGAAACAAATTTGGATAGATAGTTGCGGATATTATCTGGCAGGATGGCTATACATTTCTGACCTTTTTTCAAGTTTTTTGCAGCCTGTAATGCACCCCAAACCACAGCTCCGGAAGAACCACCTACCAGAAGTCCCTCTTCCTTAATAAGCCGCCGTGCCATCAGAAATGATTCCTTATCATCCGTTTTTATATATTGATCAACCAGGGTGTTATCAAGTACATCGGGATAAAAATCATAACCGATACCTTCAACCATATAGGTAAAAACTTCATCACCGCCACCCAAAACGGAGCCACGGGGATCTACACCAACTATCTTAATTGCTGGTATTTCTTCCTTCAGCCGTTTGGCTACGCCGGTGATGGTTCCACCGGTGCCTACACCAATAACCACCATATCAATATCAGTTCCAAAATCATCTAATAATTCCTGAGCGGTGCCATAATAATGAGCATCAGGATTATCGGGATTTCCATACTGATCCAGGATAATCGATCCGGGAATTTCCTTTTGCAGTCGCTTGGCAACATTGACTTCACTGTCCGGTGAATCATGCGCAGCACCGGTCGGTGTACGGACTATCGTTGCCCCCAGTGCTTCCAGCACGACCTGTTTTTCACGGCTCATTTTTTCCGGCATGGTGATGATCAGTTTATAGCCCAAGGCAGCGGCGGTAATGGCCATCCCGATTCCGGTATTTCCAGAGGTCGGTTCAATCAATGTATCGCCCGGTTTAATGCGCCCGGCTTTTTGTGCTTCAATGATCATCCGGACACCAATGCGGTCTTTTAATGAACCACCGGCATTCAAAAATTCACATTTACCATAAAGTTCACAATTAAGTTCCTGACCGATACGGTTTAGTTTGACTGTTGGCGTTCCCCCGATTGCCTCGGTTATATTGTCTATTATCATGGTTGTATTTTAGTTGGATTCATGCTGTCATGGAAAGCTAAATTTCTTCAGCGATTTGCAATATCTAAAGAATTTTAAAGAGCAATAATATTAAAAATAATATAGGAGGGAAAAAATGAAAAGACTTCAGGATAAAATTGCCGTTATTACCGGTGGAGCAAAGGGAATTGGTAAAGCCACTGTGCAGAAATTTGCCGCTGAAGGTGCAACTGTTATCATTGCCGATTTCGATGAAGTTAATGGATCGGCAACAGCGAGTGAAGTAGCAGATGCCGGTGGTCAGGCTGATTTTGTCAAGGTGGATGTAAGTGATTCGGAGAGTGTCGGAAACTTGTTTGGAGTGATCGAACAGAATTATGGCCGGGTAGATATTTTAGTCAATAACGCCGGTATCCTGTTGGATAGTACATTGAAGAAATTAGACCAGGAAAAATTCGATAAGGTAATTGACGTCAATTTGAAAGGCGTTTTTTTGTGCACACAAGCTACAGTGGCTTTAATGGATCCTGAAAAAGGCGGTGTAATTCTGAATGCCTCCTCGGTAGTTGCCCATACGGGTAATTTCGGACAAACAAATTATGTGGCTACCAAGGCTGGTGTAATCGGGATGACCAAAGTCTGGGCGCGGGAATTAGGACGGAAAAATATCCGAGTCAATGCGGTAGCTCCCGGATTTATCAAAACCGATATGATGGTTGGAATACCGGATAAAGTAATGGATATGATGCTCCAGCGGGTGCCGTTGGGTCGCATGGGCGAAGGTAGTGAAGTTGCTGATGCTTATTGTTTCCTGGCCAGCGACGAAGCCAGTTATATTACGGGCGCCACCCTCAATGTCGATGGTGGAACAGTTACCTGATCGTTCCATCCCAAGAATAAAAAAAAGCCCGGCGTCACCGCACCGGGCTTTTTCGTTTTAGGGAAAAACTTATTAAGCAACTTTAATTTCGATTTCCCGGGGTTGTACTATTTCTGCTTTGGGCAGATCGATTACTAGAATACCATTCTTGAATTTGGCACTGATCTTGTCTTCAACGACCATATCAGGCAGACGGAAGCAGCGTTTGAAGCTGCCGGACATTCTTTCACGGCGGTGGTAGTTGGAATTTTCTTCTTTCGTCTCCAGTGTACGTTCACCGGTAAGTATCAAAACATTATCCTTAACGCTGATATTGACATTCTTTTTGTCTACGCCGGGCAGATCGGCGGTCACGGTGTATTTCTTATCATCTTCATGAATGTCGGTTGATGGAACCCAGCGATTGGCGGAAGCTTCTTCCTCATAATTCTCATTAAAGAAATCGCGGAAGATCCGGTCAAAATTATTCCAGGGTCTTAAAGCAGTTGTTGGATGCCATTTTACTAGTGTCATGGTTAATCTCCTTTGTTGATTTTTAATTAGCATTTTCATTTTCTATTAAGACAAGACCTGTTCCAAAGTTAGAATTCTGCCAGGATTACTGACCTGGGCAAGTAATATGTAAATACCTGTGCAATGTGGCAGGGAGGTAAGAATTAATTTCAGAGTTACAATAATTTCCTTGTCAAATTGTCCTGTTTATGTACAACTTGTGTTTAAATTTGGGTCCAATACTGAAAAATAATTATAAAAATCAAGATCACTACAATTGAATCAGATTTATACTATTCAGTAATTTCGCACCTGATTATAACTTTAAGGAAATCAACATGAGCAAATTAGCCCTATTCGGCGGTACAGCGGTACGGACGAAACCATTTCCATCCTGGCCTAAGTCTTCCATAGAATTGAAAGACCAGTTACAAAATACGATTGATAACGAATTATGGGGTGTCGGCAGTAAAGTAATTAAAAATTTTGAAGAAGCATTTGCTACCTTTCATGATGCAGAATATTGTATAACAACCAATTCGGGCACGACTGCCCTGTGGGTCTCATTGAAGGCTGCTGGTGTGACTGCTGGCGATGAAGTAATTATTCCATCTTATACTTTTATTGCCACCGCTTCGGCGGTTCTGATGGCCAATGCCGTTCCAGTTTTCGTCGATGCAGAACTGGAATCATTTAATATTGATCCCGATCTGATCGAAGCGGCAATAACTGATCGGACCAAGGTGATCATGCCAGTTCATATTGGTGGAAATCCGGCTCAAATGGATAAAATTCTTGCTGTAGCGAAGCAGTTCAACTTGATCATAATTGAAGATGCAGCCCAGGCTCATGGGGCGGAGTGGAATGGTACCAAGATTGGTGCGTTAGGATTAGGTGGAATATTCAGTTTCCAGACCTCTAAAAATATGACTGCTGGTGAAGGGGGCGCTATTATCAGTAATGATGAGGAATTCAACAATGCTTGTTTTTCGTACCATAATTGTGGACGTGTTAAGGGTGGACAATGGTATGAACACCAGCACCTGGGGGGGAATTTCCGTTTAAATGCGTTTGCAGCCGCTATCCTGCAGGCTCAATTGGATACGCTTGATTCGGATATGGATTTACGTGCCAGGAACCGTAATTTGCTAGATGATGCGCTCAACCAGATATCCGGATTAGCACCAGTACACCGGTATCCGGAAGCAACCAGAGTAGCTAACCATTTGTATCTGGCACGTTACAATCAGGAACAATTTGATGGCATCCCACGGGAGAAATTTTTTGAAGCGATGCGTGCGGAAGGCGTTTTTACTTATGCCGGGTATGTGCCCCTGTACAAGGAGAAATTATTTATTACTAATCCTGATGAATATCCCTGGTTAAAGGATCGTAATTACAGTGAACATTTCATGCCGAATACCGAAAAATTGTGCACAGAACAATCGGTTTGGCTAAAGCAAAACCATTTACTGGGTACCGAAGCGGACACTCAGGATGTAATTGATGCATTTGAAAAAGTAACTGGTGAAATGCAAAAAAATCCGGCATTATTCAAATAACAGGTTTTGGAAATGACGCTCTGGTCAGCCGCCATTATGTTGTTCCTGGTGATGGATCCGCTGGGGAATATTCCCATTTTCATATCTGTCTTGAGTGATGTGGATGAAAAAAGGCGTCGGCGGATATTGATCCGGGAACTGATAATTGCTTTATTTATTATGCTGTGTTTCCTATTTTTTGGTAATCGACTGATGAATGCCATGTCGATCAGCAGTCCGGCCTTGAGTATTGCCGGCGGAATCATCTTATTTATAATTGCCATAAGAATGATATTTCCGATCCGGCACCGGGCACTTATGGGTGATAACCCCAATTCGGAACCATTTATTGTGCCCTTGGCGATACCTTTAGTTGCTGGTCCGTCAACAATTGCCACAATCATGCTGATGTCATCGAACGAGCCAAATCGTCTGCTGGACTGGCTGGTGGTTATTTTAATCACCTGGTTGGTTTCAGCGGTCATTTTGCTGTTCTCCGATATATTGAGCAAAGTATTCCGCAAGCGCGGTCTGGCGGCCATGGAACGCCTGATGGGCATGATTCTGACAACGATTGCCGTAGAAATGTTTCTGAAAGGTCTGGCCACTTTTTTCAGAATTTCGGGCTGATTTAAATTCCTGATTTGGTTTTGGATTAGCCTGATAATGGAGATTATACAACGATCCCCCGCGTCATAGCACATGTTGATCTGGATGCCTTTTTCTGTTCAGTTGAGGTACTTCAGGACCCATCTCTGAAAGATAAACCGCTGGTTGTCGGCGGTAAATCGGAGCAGCGCGGTGTGGTGGCGGCCGCATCCTATCCCACCCGGAAATTCGGCATTCATTCTGCGATGTCAATGTATCAGGCGGAAAAACGTTGTCCCGACCTGATAATTAAACCACCCCGCTTCAAAGCCTATAAAACCTATTCCCGGATAGTAATGGGCATTTTGCGGAATGTGTCACCGGTAATCCAGCAAGTCAGTGTTGATGAGGCCTATTTGGATCTAACACAACAGATAGATCATTGGAGTATTGCTGAATCCAAACTGCGCGCTGTGCAGCGCAAAATCTCACGTAATATCGGTCTTTCTGCTTCAATTGGTCTGGGGACTAATAAAATGATTGCCAAAATCGCTTCGGACATGGAGAAGCCAAATGGTTTTACGGTAGTTCCTCCCGGCACTGAAAAAAGATTTTTAGAACCCCTGTCGGTCAGTAAAATCCCCGGTATTGGTCCGAAAACCGTTAATAAACTGGCCGGATTAAAAGTAAAAACAGTTAAAGACCTAGCGCAGATATCAGAAATCGAATTAGCTGAAAAATTCGGGAAATGGGGCCGTGATATGTATCGCTGGGCGCGCGGAATTGATGATCGCATCGTGCATGAAGGGCATGAGGCCAAGTCAATCAGTACCGAACGTACATTCAGCACAGATATTTCTGAGCACGCGGAATTGACAACAATACTACAGCGCTTAAGCGGGCAGGTATCCCGGCAGTTACAAAAGGAGGGGTTCCGGGGACGGACGGTCAGCGTTAAAGTGCGTTATGCGGATTTTGAGACTTATACCCGGCAAGTGTCATTAAATAAATATACTGATCTTGAAAATGATATATATCAAGCCGCGATTGAATTATTTGATAAATCATGGATTGCTGGCAGTCCGCTAAGGCTGCTCGGTGTTGGGGTAAGTAATTTTGCCACACCGGAACAACAATTATCCCTGGATATTTAGATGCCCGTGACGTTCCAGTCAATTATTTGTTCAGGAATCCACCTCCATTTAAATGTTGAAGATGATCTTTACCAGTCACCGGATTTTGGTCTGACTTGTTATTCCGTTAATGTGAATTGGTCGATCAGTTCCATCGTATCCGGGTTGATTACTTCACCCCATACTTTTTTACCCTCAACATGGATAAACAGCACCGCAAACTGGGTTGTGAATATATCGACGTAATCTGTCCAGGGGGTTTGCTCCCGCCCGTGATATGGTGCGCCAGCAGCGCCATTGGTAATAAATGTAATCGGACGGTATTTAGTTAATTTAGGTTTGTCATAATTTTCCGGGTAAATCGGCATATCAGATGACAAACGCAGACGATGGTAATTATGCTCATCGCTGGTTAATACTGCAATTACTTTACTACTGTGATTCATGATGATATCTAAATATTTATCGCGGTTCTCAATTATTCCTTGGGCTACTGGTTTACCAGCAATCCAGGGGCGTTTGGTATTATCACCGGACCACCACATTGCATTGATTACATGGCCGCCATTAGGGAATACAGGTGTGTGTTGGGTTATAAAGATATGGTCAATATTATTATCTTTTTCCAGGGTTTGAAGGGTAGTTTTCAACCAGGCTAACTGATTATCCATTAAATAGCCATGCAGATTGCCACTATGCTCCGGAGTCCGCCAGATCGTGGGAGCGTACCAATAATCGGCATTAAGTACTACCATCGCGATGTTATCGTAGCTATAATAGAAAACAGTTTCCGCATATGGTGGAAAATCAATGCTGCTTGGATCCGGATCGTAGATGGCACCATCTTCGCTTTCAGGACCATTCAACGGATTGACAAAATTCCTCGCGAACAAAGCTCCGGATGATTGTTCTGCAAAGGGAAATGTTTCGATTATTGCTCTCTTTTCGCCGTTTGAAAACCAGATCCAGAAACTTTCATGATTTCCAAATCCTGGGATATAGGGAATATAATGGGCAAACGGTTCGATGGCTCTTTTCCAATTGGCATACTCCAGATTCATGGATTCCGAATCAGTTTTATTACCATCGATAAAATCGCCGGTGAACTGGAAAAAACGAGCCTTTTTATAACTGGCCAAAACGGCGATCCGTTTCATGATATAAGCGTTAGTACCTTTAATATTCCTTTCGCCACCGCCGGTGTTACCACGGCCATCACTGGCGTAACCAAAAGTAAACGGTTTTCGGGAGCCGGGTTTTGGAGCCGTATGGAAAGAATAGGTATCATTGATATTTCCATATGAAATGTTATATTGATAATTTCGATCGCTTTTCAATTTAGTAATCGCAATTTCATGATGAGTATCGGCGGCAGCATCCTGGAAAACGTGCCGACCAATTTTAATTTTGGTCTTTATTGGCACACTGGTCTCAAATGAAATAGTAGCGCCCCGATGAGTCAATAAATTAACAAAGGGACCTTCAATAATGGATGGCTCAACCAGAAAGGGTCCGGTACCCGAAACAATAATTTTCCCGTCATAAATAATATCACCCGCGATGTTTGTGATTCGATAACCCAAGCGGATTACCTGGGACT
>DAOWAH010000228.1 GCA_030634675.1 Fidelibacterota bacterium | reverse complement strand
TTAATTCTGCTATATAGGCTTCTTTATACCGTTCAATGAAGGAATAGAACGGTTTATCAATAAATACACCATCTTTATTACTCAACTGAACAGCGGTAGGCCGGCGGTTGTGTGCCAAAATACTACCTTTAGAACCGAGCACCTCCACTTGTTGGTCATAGCCATAGTTGGTTTCCCGGCAGACATTGATTATGCCGATAGCCCCACCGATAAGTTTAAGTGTTAAAAGTGCCGTATCAATGTCACCCAATTCCCCGATTCTGGGATCGACCAGGTTGGCTCCATTAACATATATTTCCTCTACTTCACTGCCGGTTAAGAATCTGATCATGTCAAAATCGTGAATACAAAAATCCATAAACAAACCCCCTGAGCCTGGAATAAATTCCAAGGCTGGCCGTTTAGGATCACGATTGGTCATATTTATAATTTGTGGTTCTCCAACTACACCGGATTCCACTGCCTTCCTAACCTTTAAGAAATCAGGATCAAAGCGCCGATTAAAGCCTACCTGCAAAATAACTTCAGCTTTTTCGACGGCTTTGATAGCCTGGCGAATCAAATCAGGATCAAAAGCAATAGGTTTTTCACAGAATATATGTTTCTTTGCTGCAGCCATTACTTCAATCATTTGCACGTGCGTATCTGATGGAGTTGTGATGACAACTGCCTTAATTTCTGGATCACCGGTTATCGCTGTTATTTCTTGGGATCTAGCTGGAATTCCAACTTTTTCAGCCCAGTCAAAATCTAATTTGAGATCAACGACCGTCTTCAGATGGACTTGAGGAAAATTTGCTAAAATATTTTCCGCATGCATTTTACCAATTCGGCCAGCACCGATCAGACCAAGTGTTAATTTTTTATTATTCATTTCACAATCACCAATTATTTATTTACTAATGTTTCAGCAGTTATAAGCTCAATTTTTACTGGTATTTCTACCGGAATAAGTTGTTCCTGTAACAATTCCCAGGCTTTTTCAAGAGCAACTTTTCCCATGGCATATGGATGCTGAGCAATTGATGCTGACATTCTCCCTTCAGAGATAGCCTGGCGTCCATCCTCTATTGCATCAAATCCAACCACAACAATTTCACCGGTTTTACCCATCGCTGCAATCGCTTCCACTGCACCAAGTGCCATCATATCATTACAAGCAAATAATGCCTGGATATCTGGATGGGTCTGTAAAATATTTTGGAATACATTATAACCCTGATCTCTTTCCCAATTCGCGGTTTGCGATGCTACAATTTCAATACCAGTCTGCCCGAGTAAAGCATCATGAAAACCTTTCAACCGAGCATCACCTGTCTCATGCCCAGGAATTCCCTCCAGTATTGCTATTTTGCCAGTCTCACCTAATTGTTTGATTATATACTGGCCGGCAATCCGCCCACCATCAACATTATCAGAACCGATAAAGCTGGCAATTTTGCCCTTAGCATCTTTCAGGACTACAGCATCCACTCTTGTATCAACAACGATTACCGGGATATTGGCTTGATTGGCCTTTACAATGGCTGGAATGATCTCTTTGGATCCACTTGGTGTTACACAGATTACTTTGACCTTCCGCTGGATCAGATTCTCAATGATCTGCATCTGCTTTTCTACATCAACTTCCCTTTCAGCGGCCTGGACTAGAAGGTTTATCCCGTATTTTTCAGCAGTTTCCTGGGCACCCCGCTGCATATCGATAAAAAATGGATTATTCAGAGTTTTCATTACAAAAGCTACTGTAGGCCCTGTTGAATCAGCTTGTTTGCCTCGCTGACAGTCAAACATAAAAATTACGATAAAACCGATAATAACAACTGATAACGAGAATTTTTTTGTAATTCTTTCCATCAATTTTTTCTCCTTTTAAGGGCCATGTCCACTAAAACGGCAATAATGATCACTGAACCAATAATAGTTTGTTGTAAAAATGATGATACGCCCAAAAGATTGAGACCATTGCGCAATACGCCCATTATCAGTGCACCGATCAGGGTTCCCAAAACACGGCCCTCACCGCCCATTAGACTGGTCCCGCCGATGACTGTGGCGGCAATCGCATCAAGCTCATACATAATACCGGCAATAGGCTGGGCTGAATTCAATCTTGCAGTTAGAATTACCGCTGCTAAACCACTGAGCAAGCCACAAATTCCATAAACAATTATTTTATAAACTGCCACATTGATTCCAGACAAACGAGCCGCCTCCTCGTTACCACCAATTGCGTAGACATAGCGACCGAGTCGGGTTTTTGTCAAAATGAAATGAGCAGCCAAATATACCAATGCCATGATAATTATTGATATTGGTATTGAAAAAATTTCCCCATTAGCTAGGAAACGGAACTCCGCCGAAAATCCTGAGATTGGACGCCCGTTAGTATACATCAGGGCAGCACCGCGAGCCACGCTCATCATACCTAGTGTCGAAATAAACGGTGGTAACTTCCCATACGCAATCAAAAAGCCGTTGATGCTACCGCAAGCTAATCCGACCAGTAAACCTGCAGTGATGGCCAGTGAAATCGGCAGTTCAGTTTTTAAGACACTTGCCAACACTACACCGGAAAATGCCAGAATCGAACCAACGGATAAATCTATCCCAGCAGTGATGATTACAAAGGTCAGGCCAACAGCAATTATCGCATTAATGGCAGTCTGCTGAGTAATATTCATCAGGTTGGAAACTGTGAAAAAATGGGGTGTCAGAATCCAGAAAAACAAGATCAATATAAATAGACCGATTAAGGTCCCCATCTGGCGACTGGGATGCGTTAACAATTCCTTAAGCTTCACCAATACCTCCAAGCGCGCAAGATAGAATTTTTTCCTGATCGAATTCGGTCCGTATAAACTGACCGGTAATCTCTCCCTGATGCAGAACCAGAATCCGGTCGCTGATGGCCATTAACTCCGGTAGATCGGAAGAAATTACTATGATGGCCACACCATGGTCTGTGAGATCGTTCATTAAATGGTAGAATTCCTGCTTGGACCGTACATCAATTCCCCTGGTTGGTTCATCAAATATGAAGATATCGGCCTGGCTACAAAGCCATTTACTTAACACGACTTTCTGCTGGTTACCGCCACTCAAATTCAGTACCAATTGATTCTGACCGGTTAATTTGATGTTCAGATCCCGGCAGTGCCGCTCAGCGGTTGCTTCCTCCGCTCGTTCATCGATCACCCCGTATCTGGAAAAACGTTTCAAATTCGGTAAAGTTATATTTTCTTTGACTGACATGGTCATAACCAAGCCTTGGGATTTACGATCCTCGGTTAAAAACCCAATCCTGTTATTAATGGCCTCGCGAGGCGAATTCAGTTTGCAGTGATTACCATGCAAGAATATAGTCCCAGAATCGATCGAATCTACACCAAACAATGCTTGGGCTAACGCTGTGCGACCAGATCCTAAAAGTCCGGCAATTCCAATTAACTCACCCTTTCTTAGTGAAAAACTGATATTATGAAAACAATCTCGTCGTGACAGGTGCTCAACTTTTAGCACCTCATTGCCTAGTGTAGATTGTTTACGAACAAACAATACATTTAATTCACGATTAACCATCATCCGAATCAACTCTTTCCGACTTGTTTCACTAAGCAATCTTGTTCCAACAC
>DAOWAH010000200.1 GCA_030634675.1 Fidelibacterota bacterium | reverse complement strand
CAGCAAAATCCTTGGGCCAGATACTTAAAAAGATCTTTTCCTGGGTATTATTGATCGTTTCGCGCATTTTCAAGATCAGGTTGCGATAACCATTCAAATGCCAAAAATCAAATACTTCTTCATTGGTATCCAGTTTATCCAGCGCGGTCTTAAGATCATTAACACGATCCTCATGGGATTGGTTTAAAAGTTCCAGCAGGGCTGATGGCGCAATCGGCACATAACGCTTAGGCTCCTGTCCATTGGCATTTATCAGTCCACGATCCTGCAACCGATTGATCACCGAATAGACCGCTGAACGGGGTATTCCCGATCGAGTGCTGATCTCGTACCCAGTCGCTGGATTATTTTTAAGTAAAGACAGATAAGCTTTACAGGCATTGGTCGAAAAACCGAATTCTTTTAATAAATCGATAATTGTATTTTCAATATTGCTCATTCAGACAATCGCTGCTATTAATTTTAGTTAACAGGAATTTGGGCCAGAAAAATTGTTGCTGTGTCAAGCTATTTGCCATAATATCCAATGCGTAACTCATATGTGAGTTACCAAATTAAACAATAAAATCGGGTTGGTAAATACCGGATTGTTTATGCGCATCATAACAATAAGTTTATTAATGCTAAATATTGTCTTGCTGGCTCAGAATCCACCGGATTGGGCTAAAAATGCCATCTGGTACCAGATACTCCCGGAACGTTATTACAATGGCGACCTGGAAAACGATCCGACCAAAGAATCCCTGTATGGAGTCTGGCCTTGGGAACATCAGACTGACTGGCAAGTATCGCCCTGGACTTCAGACTGGTATCATTTCCAGCCCTGGGAAGAGGCTAACGGTCAGCACTTTCGCTATCAGTTCCAGATTCGAAGGTATGGCGGCGACCTTCAAGGAATTCTGGAAAAACTGGATTATCTCCAGGAACTGGGCATCAATGCCATTTACCTAAACCCGATTTTCCAGTCCCCCTCCTCCCATAAATACGGCGCTGAAACCTATCGGCACGTGGATCGGTTTTTCGGACCAGACCCAGCAGGCGATCTACAAATTATGGAACAGGAGGACCCTACGGATCCAACCACCTGGCAATGGACCGCTGCCGATAAACTGTTTCTGGAATTGATCCGGCAGGTGCACTTGCGGGATATGCGCATTATTATTGACGGCGTTTTCAATCATGTTGGACTCACTTTCTGGGCTTTTCAGGATGTGATCGTAAATCGCAGTGCCAGTCCTTATTATTATTGGTTCAATATTAAGGGCGCGGGTGGTGAAGATTTATCCCATTTAAATGATTATCAGACCTTACCAGATTTTTTCCTAACTGACGGACAAACACCCTTGGAATATACCGGGTATGTGGCTGATTTACCCGCCTTCCGGCAGGATATCAATGGCCCGCTTGAGCCGGTACGGAACCATATCCGCAATATTGTGCAGCGCTGGGGTGATCCCAATGACGATGGCGATCCTTCCGACGGTATCGATGGCTGGCGCTTAGACGTGGCTGAACGTCTCCAAATAAATTTCTGGAAGCAATTTAATAAATGGGTCAAAGACCTGAATCCGGAAGCCTATCTCACCGGCGAAATCTGGTGGGAAGATTACTGGAACAACCAGCAGTTCAATGCCGCCCCCTGGCTGACCGGTGATGTTTTCGATGCAGTTATGAATTATCGCTTCGGCGATGCCATGTTCAAGTATTTTCTGGATGAAAAACAGCAAATATCCGCCACTGAATTGGACAATTTACTTAAATCGACCCGCCAGGATTATCGACCGAAGACCGCTTATGCCCTCCAGAATATGTTAGACAGCCACGATATGGAGCGACTGGCTTCCGCGGCAGTCAACCCCGATCGCTGGATGGACCATGGCAATAATTTACATTACAACCCTGATTTCAAAATTGGCCCGCCAGACCAAATCGGATGGTCCAAGGTCAAAACCATCCTTACATTCCAGTTTACTTATCCGGGTGCTCCTTATATATATTATGGAGACGAAGTTGGTATGTGGGGAGCCGATGATCCTGATTGCCGCAAGCCGATGATCTGGGCAGAATACAATTATGATGACGAAACGGCTCATCCCTGCGATCGCCTGCCCGACTGCAATTACCATCGTGACCGCGACAAGGTGGGCATCAATCAGGATATTTTGAACACCTATAAAACTTTAATTAAATTGCGGAAAAAATATTCCGCCCTAACGCACGGTGATTATCAGACTGTTTTAACCGCTGACGAAACAGGACTTTTTGTTTTCCAGCGTCAGTTTGAAAATGAATTGATTCTGGCTGTTTTCAACTCATCCAGTTCACCACAGAATATACCGGAAAACTTATTGAATCGGAACAAATGGCAACCGGTATTCAGCTCTGAATCCAAATCACAAACCAATCATCAATTAAGCCCCAATTCTGCTAAAATCTTCAGAACAAGCCTATGAAATACAACAACAAACAATTCCTGACCCAATTGATTTTTACTCTGAGTATCACGGCCCATCTCTATGCCGGTACGACCGGTAAAATTGCCGGACGAACCACGGATGCCGCCACCGGTGAACCCATGATCGGTTGTAATATCATAGTCCAGGATATCGGACTGGGGGCTGCCAGCGATATCGAAGGCAATTATTATATCATCAACGTGCCCCCGGGAATCTATGATATAAAGGCAGTCATGATTGGCTACAGTACTGTGAATCTTACAGGAGTGGAAGTCGCCTCCGATTTCACTACCCAGGCCAATTTTGAACTACCGACCGAAGTCTTGAAAGGCCAGGAAGTCACCGTAGTAGCTGTGAAACCGTTGATCAATCGTGATTTAACAGCCTCCACTTCGGTGGTCAGTTCAGCCGATTTTGAGGCACTGCCGGTGACCGAAATTTCCGAAGCCCTGGAACTCCAGGCCGGATTCGTGGATGGCCACTTGCGAGGCGGTCGTTCCGGTGAGGTTTCTTACTGGATTGATGGAGTACCAATGACCGATGTTTACGATGGCGGTACCGTGGTGGACGTGAACAAAAGCGCCGTGGAAGAAATGCAACTGATTTCCGGCGCCTTCAATGCCGAATACGGCCAGGCAATGAGTGGCATCGTCAATATAATTACCAAGGACGGATCCAATAAATTCGGGGGCAGTTTCACCACCTACGGCGGTGATTTCTTCTCCCGCCACGATGACCTGTTCATGAATATCGATCATTTTGATCCATTCACCACCAAGAATATTGAAGCCAATTTCGAAGGCAGTCTGATCCCTGATAAATTATTCTATTACGCCAGCGGTCGTCTGATTTATTACCAGGGAGTCTATGAGGGCCAACAGAAATTCCGGCCCAATTCATATCCCGTTATTTACCAGGATAATTCGGGTAACTTGCAGTATTATGTCTATGGAGCCGGTGATCAGGTCGTCGGTCTAGATTCAATAATAATCGAACCATTTGGTTATATGGAGAATATCGATTCAATCATAACAGCCTTTACCGTCTTTGATTACGATATTGATTTTTCCAATGATTCGATCTTCATTGCGGCCTATGATTCCACCTACCAAGCCCTGATGGCAGCCAATGTCGGCTCGGCCGGAGATGACAGCTTCATGCCTATGGACTGGAATATCAAGAAATACGCCCAACTGAAACTGGTCTATAAATTTTCCCCATTCACGAAATTAAAATACACGATTATCAGTGACGATGTTGTATATCAGGAATACGACCGGGTATTTAAATTTAATCCCGAGGGAATCTTGACTCGGAACCGGCGTGGTCTGACACAATTACTTCAGTTTCATCAGAGTATCGGATCAAATACATTCTATACCGTCGGTTTGACACGCTTCAATAAGCATTATGACCACCGAACTTTCCCCAAGGATGAGGAGGATAAATACGTTCATGCCACCTATGCAGAGGATCGCTGGCCCTACTCTTTCAAGACTGGCGGTTCGAATAATCAGGTCTTTGAGCGGAACACCCTGACCAACACGATTAAAACCGACCTGACCAGCCAGGTAAATCCAGTCAATATGATCAAAGCCGGTTTTGAATTCAGACGGCATAAACTGGAATATAGCGACAT
>DAOWAH010000268.1 GCA_030634675.1 Fidelibacterota bacterium | reverse complement strand
GCGGTTATCAATAAACCGGCCGGGTTGGTGGTACATCCTGGAAAAGGTAACAGGGAAGATACTCTGGCAAATGGATTGGCATACCATTTTCGAAATTTATCCGATGTAAATGGGATTTTGCGTCCCGGTCTAGTTCATCGACTGGATAAAGATACCACCGGATTAATCATTATCGCCAAAACCAATCAGGCGCACCTAAAATTAGCACGCTTATTTGAACAGCGTGAGATTGAAAAAACCTATTTGGGAATAACTTGGGGCGAATGGGATTCAAGCACCGGAAGAATCGAGATCGGTATTCGGCGCCAGCGTTCCGATCCTACCCGGTTTGAAGTATCGAACGATGGAAAACCAGCAATTACTGATTATGAAGTAATCGATACGTTTCGCTATTTAAGTTATGTTCAATTCTATCCACGGACTGGTAGAACACATCAAATCCGTGTTCATTCGGCTCATTCGGGATTTGCTATTTTTGCCGATATTGTGTATAATGGAGGAGTGAATCGCACCAAAGGGTATCTACCTGAGGTTAGAAAATTTTTACAAGGATTATTGGATAAAATCAATCGGCACGCCTTACACGCTTTCCGGATTCGGTTTAAGCATCCGAATTCCGGGGAAGACATCCAGTTTGAAGCCCCACTTCCACCGGATATGACCTATTTGATATCGGAAATCAAGCTATTTAATGGATGATCCGAAACTAACTTTGATAAACGATTTTCTTACTTATATCATCAAAGAACGCAATTATTCCATTAAAACCAGACTGGCATATGCCCATGACCTTGAGCGATTTCAGGTTTTTTTCGATTCATATACCGGTCTATTAACAAATGATTTTTCAAAAGTAGATAGAACTACCATCCGGCATTTTCTTGGTTCCGAATTTGAAAATGGATATTCCAGTCGGACGGTTGCCCGCCGATTGGCCTCGCTAAAATCCTTTTTTAAATATTTGCTGAAAGCTGAAGAACTGCAAACAAATCCTACCCTTGGAATAAAAACTCCCCGTACTCCGAAATCTTTACCAAACATATTCTCTGAAAAATTAATTGACCAATTGATGACTCTACCACCGGCAAATACATTATCTGGTTTATGCGATCGGGCGATTTTGGAGTTGTTTTACAGTACCGGAATACGTTTAAGTGAATTAGCCACACTAAATATTAGCGATGTCGATTTTGAAAATTTATTAATAAAAGTGACCGGGAAAGGAAATAAGCAAAGGATAATACCATTCGGATTAACAGCCAAAAAATCCCTGGAACATTATCTGCATGAACGTGGTAATAAAAATCTACATATCGATCGTCGGCAACCAGTATTCATGAACAGTCGGAAAAAACGATTATCAATTAGAACTATTCAGCGCCACGTAAAACAATATTTGCATTTATTAATGGAAGGGGAAAATTTAGGACCTCACACTCTGCGGCATTCATTTGCCACGCACATGATGAATAAAGGTGCTGATATCAGGTCGGTTAAAGATTTATTGGGGCATAGCAGTTTATCTTCTACTCAGGTTTATACCCATCTTCAACCGGAGCGTATGAAGAAAATTCACAATCAAGCCCACCCACATGGAAAGACACCGTAAATGATCAGAATTTCTGTGTAACGGATAAGATTTGGTACATGATTTGTACCAATTGAAGTACAATGCAACAGAACAATGCACAATAAAGTGAAAGGTAATATGATATGATAATTGAATTCACTGCCCGTCATTTCAAAGCACCCGATCAACTGAAAATATACGCTGAAAACGAAATGAATCGACTGACTCGATATTTCGATCGGATTACGCAGGGACAGATAATATTAATTCACGAGAATAATCATTACTCGGTAGAAATTAACATTTCCGTTCCGAATGACAAGTTAAATGTGAAGGAATCATCAGATAATATTACAAAAAGTATTGATCGTGCAGTAGACACTATGGTAACTCGAGTCAAAAAATATAAACAGAAATTGAGACATTTTTAACCACCACCCGAATATATATTTCCGTGAAAGTCATCCTGCCTGTGGCGGGTTATGGAACTCGCCTCAAACCCCATACTGATACTATTCAAAAAGCGCTTTTACCTGTTGCCGGTAAAGCACTTTTGGATCATATCATCGAAGATCTGTTAAAATATGGTATTGACCGAATCAGTTTAATTATTGGCCATTTGGGTGAACAGATTATAAGTTATATGGAAAAATATTCCGGTGACTTTGAATTTATCACTCAAACCGAACGCCTGGGATTAGGTCATGCTGTGTTACAGGGATTGAAAGACGTCGATGAACCGGTTCTGGTGCATCTGGGTGATGCAGTATATAAATATCCATTTTCGCAATTGAATGATTTGGCTGCCAACGGAATTGCCGTTTTACCTGTTGATGATCCCACTCGCTTTGGAGTAGTGGAATTAGATGGTGATACAATAATTGGTTTTCATGAAAAAGTAGCTGATCCGCCGAGTAATCTAGCTATTATTGGATTGTACTATTTCCAGAGTGAAGCACGCTTGAAGCAGGCAATCGAATATTTAGTTCAAAATGATCTGCGCACGAAGGGCGAGTACCAGATAACCGATGCAATGGCAGTGATGCTGGGCTGGGGAGATCCGTTCACAGCTCTACCCGGAGCCGAGTGGTACGACGCCGGTGTTCCAGGTACTTATCTGGAAACCAATCGATTGTTATTAGAGACCCATCACGAAAATTTTCAAAGTGTGGAATTCAGAGAACCGGTTTTTATCGGCGAAAACTGCTCTATTAACAATTCAATAATTGGTCCGAATGTTACTATCATGTCAAATTGTATTATTTCTGATTGCAACATCGCTGATAGTATCGTACTTGCTTATTCCAGGTTGGAAAATCAACAGATCGTTTCCAAAATCATTGCTGAAGACGGTTCAAAATTCTGCTGATTAATATAGGAAATAAACCTTTGAATCATTATTGAAAACTATTTAAAATCATGGCCGTCGGGATTTGAGCCATATTGCTCCGACGTTAAATAATGCAGCTAAAAAGGCCAATCAGCCGGTTTAGCTCCGGCTTTTTTATTATGCAGAACTTACGCGAAATACTAAAAAAAAGAATCCTGGTCCTGGATGGGGCTATGGGCACGATGATTCAATCCTGTCATCTGCAGGAAACAGATTTTCGAGGTGAACTATTT
>DAOWAH010000191.1 GCA_030634675.1 Fidelibacterota bacterium | reverse complement strand
TGAAATGGCTGGTAATTGGATCTGGTCGTTGAAAGGAAGATTGGTGTTCAATTTTGTTATTCGTGGATTAGTAAAATTTCTGTTTAATATTAATCCGCTGCCTCTTTTTGTCCGTTATTTGGTTGTGGCTTCTGTTATCAGCGGTGCCCGCCAGGCCGGACCGGTATTGTAGCAGTTTTTAATCCCCACAAGAAGAATACCAAGTCACATTCACTTTCCCGATACGCTCCGCTATCGGGGTACGTGGTTTACCTGTGGGGCTTCATATTAACAGAGATCGAGGTTTCCGGCGGATTTGCATTATCCGGTATTAGGCTGTAATTTATATTGATTATAATTCAATTTTAGTTGGAATTGTATCATATGATGAGAGGTGTAAGTTATCTGTTTTTATTAATGTGTGTCGGGTTTTCCCGCTTACCGGGGGCTTTCGAGCTGCATTCCGGAAATTGTTTCCCAATTCCTATTTGTGATGGTTTGAATATTGGTCTCCCACTGCTACATGATATGATTTCTTCCGCAATACTTCAGAAAAAATCGAGTAGCTCCCGAGTTAATACAGAATATGGAAATCAATTCGGCCTGAAGGAAATGACCAGGTACTCAGTTCATGGAGTATGGCAACTTAGATCGTGGCAGATGGGTTTAGGTGGCTCTACCTTTGGATCACCGCTTCTGTACCGAGAGCAGGTTGTGGAGGCAGCGGTTGTTTTTATGCTAAACAATAAACTGACAATTGGTGGTGGCTTGGGGCGTTATGAACTTGGGATACAAAACTACGGTTCTGCTGTGAGTTATGGGGGACATGCCGCCTGGGTTTTTCAGCTCGATAATAATATAATTTGGTCAACGTATCTGCATAATATAGTGATAATTGGATCATCTGATTTGCGAACCGAACTACCAAGAGTGGTCAGCACCGGTATCGCTACTCTCGTAGGCGAAAATCTGATTGCGCGTGTCCAATGGGAACAGGATTTGATCTATTCAGGTCGACTGAGCTTCGGCACGGTCTGGCGGATTAGGCCCTGGTTTTCAGTATTAGCAGGATATATTGGTCAGCCTTCTCAGGTGCAGGTTGGAATTGGAATTAGCATATTAAAAATAAATATTGGATATGTTGCGGTTACACATCAGCAACTGGGTCTGTCTCAGACTGTTGGCGTTAGTATTAGCCTGGGCCGGTAATTGTCTGATTGCACAGGATTCCGGCGATCTGCTGTCAATTTTGGCATTGGATGCGGAAGATCCATTACCGGAAGAGGATATACTGCTGTTGGAAGATATCCTCAAGGATTCAAACGGGCTGTCACGGAATACAATAAAACAAATTGCCCACCTGTCATTTGTAACCGAAAGCGATCTTAAACAAATTTGGAAATTGTCAAAAACCAAAACGACCTCATTTACAAAAGATAAATACGGATTAACTCCGATAACGAAACGCTTATTGGAAATATTATTGACCACAGAAAGACCATATCTACCAATCAGTCTCAGCCAAATGCACACTTTTCATTATGATGTTCGCTATCGTTGGCGTGCCAGAGTTGTTTGGCCGGAAGTTGTTTTGGGACTAAACATGGAACGGGATCCCGGTGAATTAAATATTGGCGATTATCTGTCAGGATATGTTGCAGGGCGATCCGGTGCATATGACTGGATAATCGGTGACCATCAAATCCTTTATGGCTATGGATTACACCTGTGGCGCTCAACAGCTGGTTTCAAAGGATTTGATTCCGGTGGAACCGCACACAGAAGGGGGCGTGGAATTCAACCCTACCGTGCCAGTAATGAAGCTTGGGGATTACGCGGACTAGCGCTCCAAAAGCATAAAGACCAGTCTAATCTAATTCTTTCTCTCAGCAATAATTTTCGTGATGGAGTGATAGATTCAACCGGATTTCCAGCTATCAACTCAACTGGTTTACATTTATCAGAGAAGTCATTGCAGGAACGTGGTGCCCTACGCGAACTGGTGCTATGTGGAGTTGGCGAAACACAAGTAAATCGAATATTTGTTAGTACTTCAGTGGCGGCCTCACAATGGTCCGATAGCAGTGGAGTAGTAGGAATTTTCTACTCACGTTCAGTTTGTCTGTCGCGTGAATTTTCCGCTGGCAAAATTTTTATGGAAATGGCACAAGGCTATGAAAAGACTGCTGGCATTGTTGGGGGATTTAAACTTACCGGCCAGGGATTTAGCTATTTTATTATGGGTCGAACGTATACCCCAGGATTTATTGCTCTGCGTTCGTCCCCCTTATCCGAGTGGTCGGGTAGTCGTAAAAATGAACGAGGTCTATACCAGGGATTAAGCTTGCGTTGGCTAAATAATAAACTAACCTGTTATAGTGATATTTACCGGCAATCGGAAGCACCAGAGTCATTAATTCATCCATTGGCTGGCTCGGAAACTGCTTGGCGTTGGGAGTGGCAAAAAAAAGGGAAGAGGATTAGGGTTCAAGGTAAGCGTGAGATTAAGAGCAATGAGCAAGCGGATTTCTATTCAAGCACACAATACCAGGGACAGGAAATCAGAGATTTGTACAAATTCGTTTACTATCGTAATATTAGTAAAAAATTCAGGATAAAGTTTCAGGTTAGTTATACAGGATTTGTTGCCGGTGATAACCATTCCACCGGATTGGGTTTGGAGGGGTTACTGAGATGGCAATGGGCCAATTACAAATTTGATATTGACTGGGTGCAAACAAGAGTAGATAATTATGATAGTCGCCTGTACTTCTGGGATCTTAATCTACCGAATGAAATGCGTAGCCGGGTCTATACTGCTACGGGATATTATCCAGGGTTTAAAATGGCTATTGGCACAAAACAAAATTATTATATTGCAGGCAGAATACGCTGGTTGATTCCATTTTCACCGAATAAAGTAAAGCTTGATTATGAGGGTGGGCTGCTGATCGAAGTCAATTTATAAGAATTGCTTGTATTGCATTCATCTGCTGACGGGAATAACTTTGCCCTCTTATATTTCTCGCAATATGAATAAATCCCGGAACTATATTCTGGTCGTCCTGATAATTACCTCCCTGCTGTTGGCTGCGCCAATCAGGGTATTGTATCGTGTTGATATGCGGCAGGATAAATTGAGAACCTTGGATCGTGGCTCCGGTACTTATTTTTCCACCGTTGATCTGGCCCGTATTTTAGCTTGTCGATATTATGTTAATCCCGAGCGTCAGAAAATTGTATTGTATATCGCTAATCACCGTGTGAAAATTTCCGCTAAATCCAGCTTTATAATAATCGATGATCAGGTGTTTCAAATGCCGATGTTTACCAAAGTTATTGGTGAAGATGTATATGTACCGGCGGAAGCTTTTTTCTCAATAATTAATCGCACCGTAATACCAGGCTTGACCTATAATTCCAGGCGACAAATGCTTGATATAGATGTAGTGAATTTTAATATCATCGGGCTGGCAATTGAAGACAAGGCCAATGGGACCATCATTCGTCTACAGACCAAGGACCAGTTTAAGGATGGAAATATCAGTTCCTTTATTCATGACAATGGTTGGTTCTATTTGACAGTTGTCGGTGGTATCGCCGATTCTTCCGTAATTGTCCGCGCGGATTATGGAAGAGCTGTCCGCCGGATTCTGGTGGACCAAATGGATGAATCTGTTCAATTGGCTTTTCAACTGCGCCCCAAGATCGAAAATCAGGAGGTATATCTGAATCGTGATCCGGCTGAAATAGTAATAACCTTGCGGACGCCGGTAGTTGATAGTATGGCTCGACTGAAGGGTCTTCGTGAACGCTGGTACTTGAATACGGTTGTTTTGGATGCTGGTCATGGCGGGAAAGACGGTGGGACAATCGGTAGATACGGTACTAAAGAAAAAGATGTTACTTTGGATATAGTGAAAAGAGTTGGTCTTTTACTCGAAAAAAACACCAATATTCGTGTGGTTTACACCCGGGAAGAAGATGTGTTTATTCCTATCGCTAAACGGCCTAAAATTGCTAATGCCGCCAATGGTAAGCTATTTGTTAGTATCCATGCCAATGCCACTTCAAACCGTAAAATCCGCGGCTTTGAAACCTATTTGCTCAGGCCTGGTAAAACGGCCGATGCTATTGAAGTAGCTACTCGTGAGAACGAAGTAATTAAATTAGAAGAGCAGGAAAACAATTATTCTGATTTGAGTGATGAAGCCCTGATAATGGCAACAATGGCTCAAAGCGCTTTTATGAAAGAGAGTGAATTATTGGCAGCAACAATTCAAAGTGAACTGGCCAAGCGGCTTAAATCACC
>DAOWAH010000426.1 GCA_030634675.1 Fidelibacterota bacterium | reverse complement strand
TCTCATTATCGAGGCTGGGCTGAAAGATTCTGCTTCGTTTCGAACTGCCGTCGGGAAATCGGACTTATAACCGTAACGATTCAGGATGATCTTGAAATCATTGACTGGATCTCCGGCATCACCAATAATTTCGATAATCGTAACTGCAATTGGACTCGCAGTTCCACCCCAATCTTTAACCTCGGCCACAACTGATTGTCCAACCTTAAAATCGATTGATTGAGTTGTAATAATTTTTATTCCGCGGATTGGTGTAAGTGGTTGAACAGCCAGCCAGTTACCGCGGTTTTCAGAATAAACCGTACCAACAAAACGGTTAGTTCCCCGACTGATCACCCGACTGATCGTACCTCGTGTAGACCCCGTTTCAGGACCATGAATCCGGACCCTGACCTTATCACCATTCACCGCATTGCTCATTTGCCGGCGACCAATAAAAATGTCAGGTTGATCTTTACCGGTAACCACAAACCCGAAACCCTTTTGATTGACAATCAAACGACCTTCGGTAGATTTTGGTTGTTTTGGCACCATGTAACGACCATGTTTCACGGTGATTATCTCCTCCTCAGCCACCAGTTTGCGTAAGGCAACTTTTAATTTGCCCATTTCGGATTGACGAATACCAAGTCGTCCGGCCAACTCACGTTGCCGAAATACCCGACCAGGTTGAGCCTTTAACACTTTCAATATTTTTTGATCGATATTTTTTTCTGTCATAAAAATTAGTCTTATTCAATTCTCACAGATGATTATCCATCCGTCATTAAGGTTGTTCAGTTCTCTGGTAAGCTCAGCACAGGTGGAACACGCTTTTAAGTTACTTTCCACTGGGCGTTTCCTCCTACAATTTCCCGACCACATTAAAATGCAGTTTTCCTTCTGAAATGCGGTCGCCCTGTGCCAGCCCATAACTGACTTTAATTATTGTACCGGGTGTACGTTGAGTCAAACCAATTCCATAGCCAATTGGAACAGGATCATATTTATCCTGCAGGGCAACATCAGTAAACAAGTATAATCGTAGATCATTCCCAGCCAAATAAACCAGCTCAATTTGCGGTACAGCTACCCAATCACTGCTGAAAAAATCTTCCCGATAACCGCGCAGGACGGTTGCCCCGCCAAAACGTACCTGTTCGGCCAGACTCTTACTACGACCGGTAACCGATCCCTGCAGCCATAGCCCGGAATGCATCAGCCAGGAAGGCAACAAATGCCAATAATATTCCATCTGCAACCGGTAGCGTCCGGTTCGATCAGTCAAATCCGCATCCCGGTTTTCACCGAAAGCTATGTAAATGTCCCAGGCCATACCAGATTCCGGTAACCAGCGGTCATCCCGACGGTCACCAGCACCATTCATATATATTAAGCGGGTTTTGCTGGCAACGACTCCGGCCGAATCACCTTGATCGGTTGGCGTAACAGCAATCCGCTCCGCTCCAACCTGCCAGCGA
This sequence comes from Fidelibacterota bacterium, assembly GCA_030634675.1. The sequence continues at coordinate 288 of DAOWAH010000426.1, read as the reverse complement.
CCTTGCGCAGCCAATGGTATCAGCACTCCGCCACGAGTCTCACGTTGAACATAAAGTCCCTGGTCAAGATTTTGGTGAAAAGCCGCACTGAGTCCAACCGGTAAAGCCAGGGGATGAGGTTCTTCGATAGCCAGACCGACAGTTTGTGATAATTCATCTTTCCGGCGCCAGTTGATATCAATGGTACCGGCGCTTTTCCAGGCATTTTCCAAATGGAGATCAAGCTGACCGGTTGTCTGCCAGCCATCATTATCCTGGGTCAAGCCAATAATCCCGCTGAAATGACTG
>DAOWAH010000274.1 GCA_030634675.1 Fidelibacterota bacterium | reverse complement strand
GACGATCCGAATGAAATTCGTAAAGCAGTCGAAGGAATTGCTCAGACCCAATCATTTGATCGCCTCTGGCAGTCAATTGATTCGGTTCTAATAACTTTATCGGCAGATGAGCCCAATCGTGAATGTTTTATTATTAGTGATTTTCAAGATATACCAAGCACCGTTTTCCTGGCTCAAAGTGGTCTGGATACAGTCGCTACCGGTTGGCGATTCTATTGTCTTAAAGTCCCTGAAACCGCTTACAACTTGTCTTTAAGAAATGTTGAAATACTCAATCAAGTGCGAATGCCCAATCATCTGCTGAAAATTAATACGACCGTTAAGAATGATGGAAGTCAGGATATGGAGAATGTACCGGTAGAATTATATCTGAATGAGGAACGCGTTGGACAAGTAGTGTCAGGGTTCGAAACCGGTCGCACCCGGGATTTTCTTTTTCAGGCTTATACCGGAAAAAGTGGAATAGTCACCGGTCTGATGACCATTCCGGAAGATGCTTTTCCATTCGATAATGAATATCATTTCAATCTGGTCATTCCCACCTTAATTAATTGTACTGTCGTCGGAGCATCTCAATCTGAAATACATCTGCTGTTGACTGCTCTGCGTTCAATTGACTATGACAATCATTATCTGTTTGCTGAATCGCGGATAGATTCTTTACCACAAGCCCTGTTTCTCGATGAATCGGATGTTTTGATTCTGTATAATCCAGGCAGTTTACCATCTTCAGCTTTGGAAGAAATAAAAACTTTCTTAAATAATGGTGGTGGTGTAATCTGGTTCAGTGGAGACCGGATATTACAGGCCGAAAATAGTGCGGCGGAACAGATGTTTAATTTACCTCACCCTCGTCAATTAAAACAATTGGAGGGAGAAGCCTTTTATTCAGTCAACGCCACATATCCCGATCATCCGTTGTTAGAAGACCTGGAATTACGGGATTTGGATAATGAACTGCCACAGGTTTTTCGTTATGTGGATGTATCATTAAACCGTTCTCACCAGACGATTTTAAGTTTAAACAACAACCGGCCATTATTACTTGACCTGTCGATTGAAGGAGGCCGGATTTTCTATTTCACTTCATTATTGGATTTACGCTGGAATGATCTGGCGATGCGTGGTCTTATCGTACCGCTATTGCACCGGATGTTGATGCTATTGGCAACCGATGAATCAAATATTCAGCCTCTGATTGTCGACCAAGTAAAGCAAATCCACTTAGACCGTGACTTGCTTAAAAGTGAATGGGAGCTTGTCACACCAAGTGGTAAACGGATTTTATTGCTTCCTGATTTTACTAAGGAAAGTTTACTAATTACTCAGACCAACGAGCTTGGTCTGTACCGGGTGATGGCAGACGGAAACCTGTTTACTGTTTTTGCCACGCGGCTTTCAAAATACGAGCATATTGATCGGCAAGCCAGTGAACGCCATATTATCGCCCGCTTACCGGAAGGCCGGGGGCGCTGGATAAATGTTAGTGACGATCTAGCATCAGTCTTGCGAGATACCCGCTTCGGAAGCTCTTTATGGCGGACATTTTTATTGATCGCAATTTTCATACTGATAATTGAGACCGTTCTGGGGCGAATTAAACCCGGTGCTGTAAAGAAAAAGGTGTCGAATGCAGATTGATAACAGCATTCGGGAGCGGGAAAGGGCGCTGCTGGTAGGAGTAATTCACCGTCAGATGGATGAAAGCACTCTTCAGGAACATCTGGATGAATTAGTACTTTTGGCAGCTACGGCGGGGGCGGAAGTTATTGGTCAGGTGACCCAGAAACTGGCACGGATCAATCCAGCATTTTTTATCGGTAAAGGTAAAGCCGAACAGGTAATCAATCAAGCCCGTGAACTGCGAGCTGATTTAATTATTTTCGATGAAGATCTAAGCCCCGGACAAGTTAAGAATTATCATAAATTGAACGACACTATTAAGGTTATCGATAGAAGTGCTCTGATTCTCGATATTTTTCGTCAGCATGCCCAAAGTAAAGAGGCTAAAACACAGGTTGAGTTAGCTCAGTTGGAATATATTCTACCTCGTTTAACCCGGCAGTGGACTCATCTGGAGCGGCAGATGGGGGGTATTGGAACCCGGGCTGGAGCAGGGGAGACTCAGATCGAGGTCGACCGACGTCTTATTCGTGACCGGATTGGAAAGCTGAAAAAGGAACTGGTGCGGATAGCCAAAGAGCGGGAAACTCAAGGCAAACGACGAAAGAATTCGTATCGAGTCGCTTTGGTGGGTTATACAAATGCCGGTAAATCGACATTGATGAAAGCCCTGAGCGGGACGGATGTATATATTGAGGATCAACTTTTTGCGACACTGGATACTACCATCCGTTCAATTATCCTGGACGAGTCCCATAAAATACTGCTTAGTGATACGGTCGGTTTTATTCGCAAATTGCCCCACCATTTAATTGCCAGTTTCCGCAGTACGCTCAAGGAAGTGATCGAGGCTGACCTCATTCTGATTTTGCTAGATGCATCATCAACTCAGGTTCAAGAACACCTGACTACCATTCAAGCCGTACTAAAAGATCTCAATATCGATCAAAAACCTTATTTAATGGTGCTCAATAAAATCGATTTATTAACCAATCAGCAAAATATCCGCGACTTGCAGGATCACTGGCCGGAGGGGATAATTATCTCGGCTAAAGATCATCTGCGATTGGATAGTTTATTGAATGAAATCCGCAACTGTATGGATGCCGCCTATAAAGTAGTAAGTATTGAGTTGGCTTATGATCAAGGCCGGGAATTGGCTCAGGCTCAGGAAAATGTGGAAATTTTAGAACGCCAATACCGCGCTGAAGGCATCACCTTGAAAATCAGGGGACGATCAGATCAGATCGATCAAATTCTGAGTAGATTATAATCAGTTAGTCGTTAAATACTCAACTGTTCGAATTACTGTATTATTACTAAAAAAGCCCTCATAAAGAGGGCTTAAAAATTCCCGTTTCAAGCTGTATTTCATGGACCGCGGTTAACACGGTGGAGGCCTCCCGACTACAGCAAACTTCCTTAACCCCGACGAATCGGGGAAGGCCTGTTTTTTGCATTCGGAGTACAGCTTCCTATTTATACTGATTGAAGATCCTGAAATAGCATGGCCTAAACCGGGAAATGTCACAT
>DAOWAH010000437.1 GCA_030634675.1 Fidelibacterota bacterium | reverse complement strand
TTATATTAATCAGTATTGTGGCCCTGTGCTGGAATTGCGTACCTGTCTCAGTCCCGGATTCCAGCACTATTAGTGCCAATGAGTTAAGGAAACATGTTACCTACCTGGCCGCTGATGAATTGGAAGGTCGGAAGCCCGGTACAAAGGGTGGCCGACAGGCGGCAGATTATATCCGGCAGCAATTCCGGTCTAGTAATCTGGAACTGCTGGCTGAAGATGGATTTCAGCAGTTTCAAGTTGTAATTGCTGTCAAGGCGGGAGAAAATAATCGGCTGACATTTAAGGATTTTACGGGCAGTTTGGGAGACGATTTTACAGCGCTGGCTTTTACTGAGAATACTTCACTCTCGGCGCCGGTTATTTGCGTTGGTTATGGCTTTGAGTTTGAAACTGACAGTATTACCCACCATGATTATAATGGAATTGATGTTTCTGATCACTGGGTACTTGTTTTCCGTGGCGACCCCGATCTTGACAATCCGGATAGTCCCTATGTACCCTATGGTTCGCTGCGCAGTAAGGTACTGACAGCACGTGACAAAAATGCGGCCGGGGTGCTTTTTGTATCCGGTGTCGATTTTGATGAACAAGATGATTTGATTGATCTATACTATGACGGTGGACAGAGAACAGTCGGAATACCGGTAATTCAGATTAAGCGGCAGGTTGCCGATCTGCTTTTGTCGGATGCTTCGACTTCGGTGGCGGAATTGGAGCAGCAATTGAATCAGGCTGAACCACCCGAACCGTTTTTAATTGACGTGACTGTCAATGCGGTAACGGAGGTAATTAAAACCGAGGCTAAAACCCAAAATGTAATTGCTGTTTTACCCGGTAGTGATCCCTTATTAAAGGATGAATATGTGATTGTTGGCGCTCATTACGATCACCTTGGAATGGGGGGTCCGGGGTCCGGTTCCCGGCGACCCGATACCCTGGCAATCCACAACGGAGCTGACGATAATGCGTCGGGTACGGCGGCCTTGCTCGAGCTTGCCGAGCAGTTAAGCGCCCGCCGGCAGAACCTGAAGCGAAGTATCCTTTTTATCAGTTTCGGCGCTGAGGAAATGGGCTTGCTGGGCTCTAAACATTTTACTGCGAATCCGCTGATTGACCTCAATCAGGTGACAGCTATGTTCAACCTCGATATGCTGGGGAATTATTATCCTGATTCGACGGCCTTGTCAATCGGTGGCACCGGCACGGCGGTTGGCTTGACCGATCTTGTCAACAAATATGCTAGTGCAGCAGAGATTCCCGTGAATCTCTCACCCGAAGGCTATGGACCGTCTGATCATGCTGCTTTCTACATCAAAGATATCCCGGTTCTGTTCATTTTTACCGGCGCTCATGATCGTTACCATACACCGGCCGATGATGCCCATTTTTTGAACTATTTTGGTGAACAGCAGATCACGAAGTTTATATTAGGTCTGGTGACCGAGTTCACAAATCGTACCGAAGAATTGGTATTTCAGGAAGCTGGCCCCAAGACACGCACATCCTACCGGCGGCGGTTTAAAGTAACGCTTGGAATTATGCCGGATCATGCCGCAGAAGGCATCACTGGTTTGCGCGTTGATGTGACCATCCCCGGGCGGCCAGCAGCCCTGGCAGGGATGAAAAAGGGTGATATTATCGTGGCAATGGAAGGAAAGCAGGTGGGTGATATTTATGAATAC
>DAOWAH010000148.1 GCA_030634675.1 Fidelibacterota bacterium | reverse complement strand
TGTTAACTCTTGTCGGGCATTGTCTACTAAGCTTGTCGGCGCTCTATTTTCTCACTAAATATTTCTATCCTATTTTCTTCTTTTTGAGAAATATTCCATAAGTACAATTTTATTATGACTGAAATTTAATATTATATTATTTCTCCGGTAATGTTTATTATATGTGGATAACTTCTTATTAATAAGGAGGAACCTGGTTACCCATATAATAGTCATATAGATCTTCAACCCATTCCTGGGCCGTCTGCAAATAACGCAATCTCAAATCAATGACACTCTTTGTTAATAATGATAACTCTGGTGCGGTTGCCTTCATTATGGTAGCAATTTCTTGCTGCCTTTGGCTAATGTTATTTTTAAGACCTCTAATCAGCTTAGCGCTTTCATCATGTCCGACATAATCCAAATGAGCGATGTAGGCATCAAATGAGCAATTGATTCGTACAGGACTTTGGGAAGCTTCATAGATCAACTCCATTAAATGGCGGCGACCAACTGTGGTAATGGTGTATACTTTGCGCTCAGGTCGGGCTCCATCTCTCTCCGAATGATCCGACAGATAGCCATTTATACACAGCTTTCGAATATTGCGGTAAACGGCTGGTTCACTGATTTTCAACCAATCACCAACATGGTTTCTTTCTAATGTTTTATTAATATGGTAAGCGCTTTGGGAACCTTTCATCAAAACACCAAGCACAATGATATCGATCGATGACATTCATTTCTCCGTAGTTAATTATTAATACTATACCATATAGTATATTAAAAACCAACCTTAATTTAATCAAGGAATAATTACCAATTACTGAAATCGATTATTATTATAATTGGATTACATTAAAAATCCTTACTACACTACAACTTGGGCGATTACACATTCATTGATTTATGCACACCCCTAAATCCAACTGGTCGCTGGCAGAAATTTGCTAAAACACCCGAGTTCTTAACTAATTGGGAAACCCATATATTATATAATTACAGATAAAATGAAAAATCCGTACTATGCGGATTTATCGTACACCCGGAAGGACTCGAACCCTCAGCCTTCTGGTCCGTAGCCAGACGCTCTATCCAATTGAGCTACGGGTGCATATTTTCAATTAGGAATTAAGAATAAAGAATTATTACGTTGTTACAAATTCCTGATTCTTAATTGTAAATTATTAATTGTCAATTAGTCAGTAGCCCGTAGGGGATTCGAACCCCTGTTACCGGCGTGAGAGGCCGACGTCCTAACCCCTAGACGAACGGGCCATTTTTGTAAAATCTTATGGCTGGGGAGCAGGGATTCGAACCCCGATAGACGGATCCAGAGCCCGTAGTCTTGCCATTAGACGACTCCCCAAATCAATTTGGTTAAAAAGCGGTGGCAAATTTAAGGCGATTAATTAAGCCTTCAAATTGCTTTCAATCAATTACCAAACTTATTTCATCAAAATCGCTTTGTGGGTTTGAATCGTATCGGTTGTTCGGAGCTGGATAAAGTACACTCCCGACGGGAATTCAATCGCATTCCAGATCAACTGATACTGGCCGGCTTCCAGTAAGCCATCCAGCATATCCAACCGTAAATCAGGAACCGTTTTGGTTATGACATCCTGGGCACTGATTGTGAGATTTAATAGTACAAAGAAAAAAACTACTTTTTTCAAAGGGTCAATTTGGAAAAATCAGAGATTCTGTTGTAAAAAATTTTCCAGTTCGGGTTCGGGCACGAATTTCAAACTAACACGTGAAAGACGACTGACATCATCAACATCCAAATCAAATTGATAATTAACGGGAATATCTACTGTTTCCATAGCCACCTGGATCGACCATCCACCAACTGTGAAAATTATTAACGGTGAAAAATGGTGGGCGGGTACAAAAACTACCCTGTCTGATGATAAGTGTTCCCATTCGTTATCCGGTGAGTCAACGATCATAACAATCAATTTACCAGCATTATCAAAGAAGCGAATGACTGGAATCGCACGATAACCACCATGCTTGATATTTTCCATTGCATCCGGTGGAAAATTAAATTTATCGCGATTAAAATAAAAAATTGTCAGACTTCCATCCTGTTTTAAACCGCTGTATGGCAGGGAGGAAAGCATATCCCGGATTAAATGCTCTTTCAAGGCATATTTCACTGGTAAAACCACATTCATTCTATTGCGCTGGTCCTGAACATATTCAAAACGCAGTTTTGACAGGTTAATATTATAAGTATCATTTTTGAGGTCATCCAGGACCTTCATCAGCAGTTGAGTATTGCCGGTCAGTTCCGGATTTTCCCGAGTGAAATCTTCCCCACTGATATCCAGTACCCATTCCCCATCTTCAACAATTGGGTCATCGGCCGACGGCTTACCGCGGGCGCCGATCACCAGATCCATCGATTCTTCCAGATCGTCCAGCGCCATATCAATCGACGTTCCCATTTCCCTAACCTGAGCCGGTAGCTGCTGCTCCGGCAATATGGTTTCCGTTAACTGGGCGGCAATCGGTTTTTGAGCCTCTTCGGGCAAATAGGGCACCAGCATGGTGCGCAGGGCATCAACCACCAGATCATTCAATTCCGGTATTTTTGAGTAATAGCCGGCAGCACTGCGACGATCGACCTCCTCCCAAGTGGCTATATCGATCAGTTGAACTCCAATTCGTATTTCATCCAGCTTGCGTTCGAATTTTCCCAGGAGCAGAAAATTCTTGGTCCCACGCGGTTGATGAAGCAGGCGGTTGCGGTTGCTCATCAATTCTTCCAAATCGTCTTTATCGCGCAGTCTAATGTCTTTTACATCGGCAAACCGCAGATTCAACATATCGGTCATTCCGACCCGCAGCCAGTCCACCGATGGATCATTCTCAATATTTTCAAAAGGCAGGATATACAGGATTATTTTAGGTGCTGGCAGCCCCAAGGTACAGGAAAGCAGTAGTGTAATCAGTAAAAACGGTGCTCGAAATCGCTGGTACATGATTGAGAAATATAGCCCTTAGGGTAGTATTTCCAAAGCCAATTTTAATCTTTGCAGACAAATCTCCTGACCCAGAATTTCCATCAGTGCAAATAATGAAGGACCAGCACCGGTCCCGGTTAATGCAAGGCGCACAGGATGAATCAGCTTACTGGCCGGTACCATTGCTTCGGTAGCGGTCTCGCGCAGCAACCATTCAATATTCTCGGCAGTCCATTCCACCTGCACCAACAAACGATCATAGTATTTTCTAACTAGTTCGTTGACTTTCGAATCAGGCCAGCGCTTCCGGCAGGTTTTGACATCGTATTCTTTCGGAATTTGGTAAAAAAAAGTGCTATCTTCAACCAGACCTTGCAGGGAGCGTACACGCGGTTTCATCTGCTCAATCACCCGCCGGTTATATTTATCCGTCCGTCCGGTTTGCCAGTCCGGGTCAATTGACCTGATTCCGGCTAGAATATCGTCATCAGTCATTGCCAGTAGATGCTTACTGCTGACCCAGTTTAATTTTTTTTCGTCGTAAATGGCACCTTTTTTCTGCACCTGGCTCAAGCGGAAAGCCGCTACCAGTTCCTCCGGTGTAAATATTTCCTGTTCGGTATCCGGATTCCACCCCAGCATCACCAGGTAATTAACCAGAGCCGCTGGCGGGTAGCCGGCCTTACGAAATTCCTGAATTCCTGGGGCATTATGCCGTTTGCTGAGCCGTTTTTTATCGGGGCCAAGAATCATTGGTAGATGAGCAAAAATCGGCGGATCATATCCCAAAGCTTGATAAATCAATATTTGCTTGGGGGTATTGGAAATATGATCCTCTCCGCGAATCACATGGGTTATACCCATTGTATGATCGTCGACAACTACCACCAGATTATAAACCGGGGAACCATCAGAACGGGCTATAATGAAATCATCAATTTCCCTGTTATTGACTTTGACTTTACCATAGATATGATCATCATATACGGTCTCCCCTTCCGGGATTCGTAGTCGGAGAGTGAAAGTTTGCCCCTGATTTAAACGGATTTTAATATGCGCGTCGCTTAAATCCCGGCAGGTACCGGAATACATGAACTTGTGCCCTTTATCCGCCTGCTTGCGGTCCAGTTCCAACTTATCTTTGGAACAAAAGCAGCGATAGGCGTGACCGGTATTCAGCAACGCTTGAAAAGCTTGTTTATATTGTCCTGATCGGTGAGATTGATGCAGTAGCGGTCCGTCCCAGTCGAGACCTAACCAGGTAAGGGATTCAAGAATCTGATCGGTGAATTCCGGTTTGGAGCGGAGCTTATCGGTGTCTTCAATACGCACATGAAACTGACCTCTGTGATGCAGGGCAAACAGCCAGTTGAATAAGGCCGTACGAGCACCGCCCAGGTGTAATTCACCGGTAGGGCTGGGAGCAAAGCGTACGTGAGGAAGGTTATCGGTCATTTTCTATGTTAGTAGTTGATTTCAATCCTTGAAATATATTACCAGAAAATACAGAATAATATTGCGAAAAAAATGCTTTTTCACATTCTGACTATTCACGCATGTCGATCAATTGATTTAATGTTTCTCACTCTGTCCACAAGTCTATTGTAAAGCTTTGGTCAGAAACAAAATTTATACTAGAATCATTTAAATTTTATAGTGTCATCTGTCCCATCGCAATCTAATGCCTTTCCAGTACCCTGAGCGTACAAAATCTGTCCTGATTAAATAGTGATAATTAGAAAAAATATTATTCCAAGTTTTCCCCTGTTACAATAGAAATATTAATTCTTGTATTATTTTAATTCATTAGACTAAACGATACTATCTGATAAATTCAGTTTCCGATTAATTATCTCTGGCAGTTTTCGAGCGGATCAATCAAGATAACCACTGAAGAAATAATCGAGCGGATTTTGCGGTGTATTGTAATAATGGACTTCATAATGCAGATGAGATCCGGTCGAACGTCCGGTATTCCCAACCCTACCAATCAACTGTCCCCGTCGTATGGTTTCGCCCTTGGTCACATTAAATTCGGATAAATGACCGAAATAGGTTACATAACCGTGACCATGACTGATTTTCACTACTTTGCC
>DAOWAH010000087.1 GCA_030634675.1 Fidelibacterota bacterium | reverse complement strand
CAATGTAGTCGGAGTTGACATAGGTGGAGCTACCACTGATATATTCAGCGTTTTCGATGGAACCTTCAACCGGACCGTCAGCGCGAACCTGGGGATGAGTTATTCCATTTCGAATGTCTGAGATGACGCAACTACGCACAATATAGTGCGCTGGGTACATGTGGATATGGACGAGCGGGAATTGCGTAATCGCGTTAAAAATAAAATGATTCGCCCAACCACAATTCCTCAGACCAAGGAAGCACTGGTATTTGAACAGGCCGTTGCCCGCGAAGCCTTGCGTCTGGCTTATAAACAACATAAAGAATTTGCAACTACCCTCAAGGGTGTGCAACAGCAACGTACCGTCGGTGATACTTTCAGTCAGGAAACTGGTGGGCAAACGATTGTTAATAATATGAAATTGAATTTACTGGTAGCCTCCGGCGGTGTTTTATCCCATGCTCCACAAATGCGCCAGACTGCAATGATGCTGATTGATGCTTTCCAGCCCGAGGGAATCACTACATTAGCAAAAGACAGTATCTTTATGATGCCACATCTTGGTGTTGCTGCTCAGGTTCACCCCCAGGCGGCAATGGAAGTATTTGAACGGGATTGTTTGATCTATCTGGGTAGTGTCGTTGCTCCTGCCGGTCATGGCAAACCAGATAAATTGTGCTTTACCTATTCGATTAACGGCGCTACATTGAATGAAAAAGGTGAAATTGCTTATGGCGAAATTATATTATTGCCTTTAGGAGCAACTGAAACTGCAGAAATCACGATTGAACCGGCCAAGACTTTCAATGCTGGCAACGGACCTGGTAAAAAAGTGGTTGGCAAGGTTCAGGGTGGAACAGTTGGCTTGATCCTGGACGGACGAGGACGGCCACTGGTATTGCCTGAGGAAGTTAAAGCAAGTCAGACACTGGTCGATATATGGGTTAAAGCCATTAATTTATACCCTCCGGTTGTAATCGATGATAAACCTGTTGGTAAACTTAAAAAATCTGAAAATAAAGCCAATGCCTATACACCTGGATTACAGGTAAGTCAAAGGACAGAGATTCAGCGCAGCCGTCTCTTGCCTATTAAAGGTAAAGTATTGGTTGAAAAGGGCGATATTGTCACTGCTCAGCAGGTAGTTGCGGAAACCTTTATGCCCGGTGATGTGATTCCGATTAATGTTTCGAACCTGATTTCACTTCCTCCTCGAGATGTGCCAGAATGTATGTGTGTTGAAGTCGGGGATCAAATCGAGGTAGGCGATATTATTGCCGAAACCAAAGGTATTTTCGGCTTCTTTAAGAATCAATGTAATTGTAGCGAATCAGGAAAGGTAGAAACCATTTCAGAAGTAACCGGTCAGGTAATCCTGCGCGGCGCTCCCCATCCGGTACAGGTAATGGCCTTCACGGCTGGTGAGGTTATTGAAGTTATTCCGAATCAGGGAGTAATCATAGAATCCGACTGTACCTTTATTCAAGGTATTTTCGGAGTGGGCGGGGAATCTTTTGGAAATATCCGAGTGGTTTGCGAGAGTATTGATCAACAATTGACTGCGGATTTAATCACTCCCGATATGAAGGGACAGGTAATTATTGGCGGAGCCCGGATGACGGTGGAGGCAATAGAGAAAGCTGTTGAAGTAGGTGCCGCCGGTATAGTATCTGGCGGTCTTGACGATCAGGATTTGAAGAATTTCCTGGGCTATGATCTGGGAGTTGCGATTACCGGTTCGGAAAATCTTGGGATTACATTGATAATAACCGAGGGATTCGGGGATATAGCAATGGCGGAACGCACTTTTAAACTGTTAAAATCCAGGAATGGAGCAGAAGCCTCGATTACCGGTGCTACCCAGATCCGTGCCGGCGTTATTCGACCTGCAATTATCATCCCGGCTGATGATTCCATCCCCAAACTAGCAGTTGATGATACTCACCTATCTGGTATCTTGGAAATAGGTTATCACGTACGTATTATACGCGACCCATATTTTGGAAAAATTGGAAAAGTTCATGAATTACCACCAGAACCTCAACAACTCACGTCAGGTACTAAAACGAGGGTTTTGAAAGTGATCTTTGACACTGGTGAAATCGTCACCATTCCACGTGCAAATGTGGAATTGATTGAAGAGTAGGAGTAATATGAAAACATCATTTCTATCCAAAGCCGTCCTTGCTATACTAGTACTGACCGCTGCAATCTGGGCACAAGAAGAAGGTCCGGCACCGCCGATGAATGTTGTCGCAAAAGATCATCCCTGGGATGGGGGGACCCAATTAGATGTAAGTTGGACATTATCAGCCGATGATGCTGTCAATGTTGCTAGTTATAAAATCTATCGGACCCTTTCTGAAGCAGAAATACTGAAAGAAGAAGCTGATGCCCGTTTCAAGGCGCTAAATCATGCTAAACAGACCGCAACGACCGAGCTTTTTGCAGATGCGAATCAGCAGGGAATACCCCATGATGATCCGGAATTGTTGGCTCGTATCAGAGCAGCGCGTAAATCAGCAGCAGATGAAGCTATTGCATCAGTCAATGCTGATATTGTTGCCTCGGCGGGGGAAACAAAATATAGATTCATTTCAATACTACTAGCCGGTGAAAATACGCTCACGGTCGAGAAGTTAAAACGCTCAGCAGCTTATGGATTTAAAGTAGTTGCAATTGGGAAAAATGGAGTTGAATCTGCTCCCGCTGTAACCATGGCGGCGGTACAACCGGTTAGACAGGGATTTGACGGTACACGATTTTTCCTGTCATTAATCGTTTTCATAATCTGTGGTGCGGTAATCTATTACATTAATGTTGCTCGCAGTGGCAAACCACTAAATGTACGGAAAATAGCAGGTTTACAGGCTGTATACGAAGCAGTTGGTCGTGCTACCGAAATGGGTCGGTCAATCCTGTTTGTACCGGGCATACAAGACATCAACGATATTCAGACAATTGCCGGAATGACAATTTTATCGCGGGTGGCGAAAACAGCCGCTGAATATGAGGCTAAATTGGAAGTACCTACCAGCCGAGCGTTGGTAATGACTACCGCCCGGGAAACAGTCCAGGCCGCATTTTTAGCAGCTGGCCGCCCGGATGCTTTTAACCAGGACCTGATATACTATGTCACCGATGAACAATTCGGCTATGTAGCCTATCTTTCAGGTATGATGGTACGTGAAAAACCGGCGACCTGTTTTTACATGGGTTCCTTTTTTGCGGAATCATTGATTCTGGCTGAAACCGGTAATTCGATCGGTGCTATTCAGATTGCCGGAACGGCTCAACCGGCTCAGTTACCATTCTTTGTGGCAGCTTGTGACTATACCTTGATCGGAGAAGAATTCTTTGCCGCTTCGGCTTATCTGTCAGGCGAACCGGATCAATTGGGTAGTCTAAAAGGCCAGGATGTCGGTAAATCAATCGTTGGGATTCTCATGGTGATTGGTGTGACAATGCTTACTTTAGCGGCAATAGCCGGTTATGATTCCGGATTCGGTGCAGCAATGCTTGATGCAGTTGACTTCCTGAAATCAGTCATCCTTACATAAGGAGTAAACGGATGAAACGTACAGTACCTATAATTATTACAGCTTTGGGCGGGTTCGTTTTGATCATCGCCTATTTTATCCCGCGTACTCAGGGCTGGGGTGAGACCGCAGCCATCTGGTTTGATGTGCTGGCGTCAATTGCTTTCATTCTGGGCGGTGGGAACTTATTGAAAATCCATTTGAAAAAAATATCTGATCAGAACTCCGGTTGGGGGTATTCTGCTATAACTATCACTGCCTTCCTGTTTACGCTGTTTGTAGGCCTCGGAAAAATTGGTGTTAATCCTAATATCCAATATCCGGATTTTGCCTGGTCCGGTAGTTATCGAACGATAGGAAGCCCTTTCTGGTGGTTATATGAATATGCCTTTAAACCCTTGACCGCTACGATGTTTGCCATGTTAGCCTTCTATGTGGCTTCGGCGGCTTTCCGGGCCTTCCGGGCTAAAAACATCGAGGCAATTTTATTATTAGGTACTGCCTTTATCATACTATTGGGTCGCACATTTGCCGGTGTTTTACTCACCTCATGGTTCCCTGAATGGTTGGTAGGTTTAAAATTGGAGAACCTGACGGTTACGATAATGAAGGTTTTCAATACGGCGGGCAACCGGGCGATCATGATTGGGATCGCTTTGGGTATTGCTTCCACTTCTTTGAAAGTATTGCTCGGTGTCGACCGGTCATATCTCGGCGGAGGGGAGGATTAAATTATGTATGAATTCATTAAAAATATTGATCGACGCTGGATTTTTCTGTTGATGTTTGTGTCGGTAGCAATACCGATTCTGCTTCAGATTCAATTTCCCGAGAAAGCCACTGATCTGGCAGTTACAACCTATGAAGCAATCGAACAGTTGAATCCCGGAGATAAAGTACTTTTATCGTTCGACTTTGACCCTGCCAGCGAAGGTGAATTGGGACCGATGGCCACCACATTTACCTATCATTGCGCTGTCAAAGGGTTGAAAATGTACTTTATGGCTTTGTGGCCGGTCGGTCCGCAAATGGTCGATGAAAGAATTGAAAAAATTATTCATCGAGATTTTCCGGACATGATTTATGGTGAAGATTATGTCAACCTGGGATATAAGTCAGGAATGGAAGGAGTGATAAAAGTCATCGTAACCGATTTCAGGGAGTTGTACACCACCGATGCTTATGGAACTGCTTTTGATGATATTCCCATGTGTCAAGGGATCAACAGCGTTCAGGATATGGATCTGCTGATCAACGTCAGCGCTGGCTATGCCGGCACTAAGGAATGGGTACAATATGCCGTGACTGCTTTCCCGGATGATATTAAAATGGTTGCGGGATGTACCGGGGTTCAAGCGCCGTTATTATATCCCTATATACCGGAACAGTTACCAGGTTTGCTGGGAGCTATTAAAGGAGCGGCCGAGTATGAGAAATTAGTTGTGGAGAGATACGGACTGGAAGACCAGCCTCAATATCTGGAAGGTATTCGCCGTATGGGACCACAACTGGTAGCTCACCTGTTGATGATTCTATTAATCATTACTGGTAATGTTATCTTTTTTATCGAGAAGAGACGGGAGGGACAGTCATGATGCAAAATAAAACAGTCTGGACCGTCGTATTGGTTGTTGCTGTTCTGATCCTGTTAATGAATGGTGTCTTCCGTGGCGCTGGCAGCGTTTACGTACAAGCTGTGGATATTGAACTTGCCAATGTTGGAACTGAAGAATCCCCTGTTTGGATCAACAGTAATTCCGATGATGCCCTGGATTACAATCTAGCTGCCATACCTGAAGATCAGCGGATAGGCTGGACCCAGTATAACAGAACCAATGCTGCGGATTATGCCGCCGCCAGGGATGCAGATCCCAATCAAACGGAATATCGTTTCAGTTTGTGGCGCACGATTGGCGTATGGGTCGCAGCTTTCTTCACTTTATTTATTCTATCATTTCTGTACCGTGATAACCCGGCCTATAAGATTGCCGAATCAACGTTGATTGGTGTATCGGCGGCGTACTGGATGACGGTTGGGTTCTGGGATGTGATCGTGCCTAATCTGTTCGGCAAGCTGTTACCTGGTGCTGTACGCGCCTGGGCAATGCCGGGCTTGAATGGGCATTCCGAGTGGCTGTATATCTTCCCATTGATTCTAGGAATCATGCTACTGATGCGCCTATCCCCAAAAGGAGCCTGGATCAGTCGTTGGCCATTGGCCTTTATTATCGGTACAACCGCTGGCATTCGGCTATTGGGTTTCATACATGCTGATTTTCTGAGCCAGATCAGGAATAGTATTATCCCCATTATCGTAATCAATCCCGTTACCGGATTTTCTTTTTGGGATTCATTATTGAATCTAATCCTGATCTTGGGGGTACTTGCAGGCCTGGTGTACTTCTTTTTCTCGGTTGAACACAAGGGGTTTGTTGGCAAAACAGCCAAAGTTGGTATTTGGGTGCTGATGATTACTTTCGGAGCAGCTTTCGGTTACACCGTTATGGGTCGTATTGCCTTGTTAGCCATCCGCTTGGAATTTCTCTTTGACGACTGGCTCTGGCTGATTGATCCGACCTTGCGACGGCTAGGGCTATAATCCCGTTTCAGGAGTATTATATTCAGGTCTGTTAACGGACCACAGATAACTGACAAACCCCGTTTAAAGCGGGGTTTGTCAGTTTATTGACTCTGGTAAATAAAAATGCCTTTTCGTTTCCTATTAGTAATGAAGTAACAGTATCTTACCAGTAATAATCAAATCCTATTTAATCAGAAGCATTTTTTTAGTTTTTGTATAATTAGTTGCGTTTATCTGATAAAAGTATACTCCTGAACCAAGTACTCGCCCTGAATTATCAGTTCCATCCCATAAAATTGCCCTATATCCTGCTTCTTCCCTACGGTTAACAAGCGTAGCGACTTCACGTCCCAGAATATCATAAATATCGATTCTGACATGGGAAATCTCAGGTAAATCATACCTGATCGTTGTAACAGGATTAAAGGGATTGGGGAAATTCTGCCGAAGCTGATATTCAGTGGGTAGCACTGCTTCATCACCAACCGACAGCATTATTAAACCGATCATTGAATTACTAATCACAGGATTTTCATTGATTCTGAATTTCTCCAAGAGGACAACGAAAGACTCATCTATATTCTCATCGAGCGTAATCCGCACAGTGCCAAATAAATCGTTCGTTCCATCAGGTAAGGCACCGGCTCCAACAACAGTTACCCGATTGCTATCCATGACAGTTTCAATAAAAAATCCATCGAGTGACTCAGCCCACATAATAGTATCAATATGGATAAGCTCATTATTGAAACTTAAGATCCCTTCAAATGAATAAATATTATCACCATCAACTATATATAATGGTATATCAACGGTTGATCCT
>DAOWAH010000130.1 GCA_030634675.1 Fidelibacterota bacterium | reverse complement strand
CGGGAGTCAGAAGACCGGCCCTGGGCGCCTATATTCCGACTTTGATGGGTGGTAAAATACTTTGTGATGTCGGCGCCAATCCCGATGCCAAGCCTTACCATATGCTACAATTTGCCATCATGGCATCCCACTACATCTCGCATGTGGAAAAAATCAAAAATCCGCCAATTGGTTTGGTCAATATCGGTAGTGAATCCAATAAAGGCAGTGAACTTTATCAGAAAACGTACAAATTACTAAAGCAGGAACTGGACAATTTTGTGGGGAACGTTGAAGGACGCCATCTACTCGATTGCGATGCCAAAGTTTTAGTTTGCGACGGTTTCGTTGGCAATACAGTATTAAAATTCGCCGAGGCCTGGGTTAAAACATTTACCGCTGAAATCCGCAACAAAATCGGCAAACATGCCCGCTACAATTTAGGCGGTCTATTATTAAAACCGGTTTTTTCTAAAATAAAAAAACAATTTGATTACGAGGAATATGGTGGTGCACCATTACTTGGTGTTAATGGAGTTAGTATAATTTGCCACGGTAGTTCCACTGCAAAAGCCATTAAAAATTCCATATTGGTAGCTAAAACCTGTGTGGAAAAAAACCTTATTGAAGATACGAAAGTTAGTTTAGCAGAACATTTAGGAGTACAGATTTGAAGGCAGTAATCAGCGCAACCGCACGTTATTTACCAGAAAAAATAATCACGAATGCAGATCTGGAAAAAATTGTTGATACCAATGATGAATGGATCCGCACGCGAACCGGAATTTCGGAAAGAAGAATGGTGGCTCCCGGGCAGGCTACAGCAGATATGGGAACCCGCGCTGTCCAAAAGATACTTGATAAAACCGGGATCAGTCCTGATGAAATAGATATTATTATTTTGGCTACCATTACCCCGGATCTGCCATTTCCAGCTACAGCTGCTTTGATCCAGAATAACCTGGGTGCCAAAAATGCCTGGGGGTTCGATTTATCGGGCGCCTGTACCGGTTTTTTATATGCCCTGGAAACGGGTGCTAAATTTGTAGAATCCGGGAAATATTCCAAGGTTATTGTGATCGGTGCCGACACAATGTCTGCAATTTTGAATTATGAAGATCGAAATACCTGTATCCTGTTTGGTGATGGCGCTGGAGCAGTACTGCTGGAACCGAGCGAAGATGATTCAGGAATTATCGATGCTAAATTACACATCGATGGAAATGGCGCTCAATTTCTTTATATGCCGGCCGGTGGCAGCCTGAAACCAACCAGTATGGAAACCGTTGCCAATAAAGAGCATTATGTAATCCAGAATGGTCAGGCAGTTTTCAAGGTAGCTGCGAAAGGTATGGCCGATGTAAGTCTGGAAATCCTGGAAAGAAATAATTATTCGGGATCTGATGTTAAATTATTCATTCCCCATCAGGCAAATAAACGCATTATTGATGTATCTGGCCGGCGTTGCGGATTCACCGAGGATCAAGTTGTTTTGAATATCGGTAAATATGGCAACACTACTGGAGCTACTATTCCCATCGGTATTGATGAATCCGTCGAAAATGGCAGACTGGCTAAAGGTGATTTATTGCTGCTGGCGGCATTCGGAGCAGGCTATACCTGGGGCAGTATGTTGATCCGCTGGTGATGAGACAATGAAGATAGCATTTATATTTCCCGGTCAGGCTTCCCAAAAAGTGGGGATGGGCCAGGATTTTTATACCAACTCTGAACTGGGTAAACATTATTTTAAGCTTGCCGATGATATGATGGGTAGCAAGATCAGCGATGTTATCCTGAATGGTCCGGAAGAAACCCTGAAACAAACCCGTTTCACACAACCAGCCATTTATATCGTTAGTGTAATAACTGGTCAATTGCTGTTAGAAAAAGGAATTAAACCAGCTGCCGTTGCGGGTCATAGTCTGGGCGAATATTCGGCACTGGCCATTGCCGGTGCTTTTGATTTCGCTACCGGATTGGAGCTGGTAAAACTGCGGGCAGCGAGCATGCAGGAAGCTGGACAGGTACAAACCGGCACAATGGCCGCAATAATCGGTTTTGAAGAATCACAAGTTGAAGAAGTTTGTCAAGAAGCCGCTGACTCCGGGATAGTGGTAGCGGCAAATTTCAACGCTCCCGGCCGGATCGTTATATCCGGTTCAGTGGCTGGTGTGCACAGCGCAATGACCATCGCCAAAACTAAAGGTGCCCGGATGGTTATCGAACTGAACGTAAGCGGTGCTTTTCATTCCCCATTGATGACTCCAGCCCGTGAGAAACTGGCCCAGAAACTGGCGGACACCGTGATCAACGACCTGACTATACCGGTTTACAGCAACGTGACCACCAAACCAGTTACAATTGGCACCGAAATCCGTAAAAACCTGATCAATCAACTGGAAAATCCAGTCCGTTGGCAGGCGTCAATTACCAATATGGCCAGCGACGGTATTACTAATTTTATTGAAGTCGGACCCGGTCGAGTTTTACAAGGTTTGTTAAGGCGAATTGATCGTAAATTTGAGGTTAGTGGTATTGAATCATTAACCGATATTGATAATTATAAAGATGTTTAGATTAGATAATAATATTGCGATAGTTACCGGAGCCTCACGAGGCATCGGCCAAGGAATCGCGGAAAACCTAGCTGAAGCCGGTGCTCATGTAGTTTGCGTGAGTCGTAGTTTTGAAGCAGTTAAAACAGTTGCCGCAGAGCTAAAAAGCAAGGGGCTAAAAGCCAGTTTTGCAGCTTGTGACATTGCCGATTTCAAAGCAGCGGCTGACCTGATCCAATCGATTGTAAAAGACCTGGGTAAAATTGATATTCTGGTCAATAATGCCGGTATTACCCGAGACACATTACTGATGCGTATGTCCGAAGATGATTGGGATACGGTTATCAACACCAATCTCAAGGGTGCATTCAATACTACCAAAGCGGTAACCCGTCCCATGATGCGACAGCGTCATGGCAGGATAATAAATATTTCATCGGTAGTTGGCTTAACCGGAAATGCCGGTCAGACCAATTATGCCGCCTCCAAAGCAGGCTTAATCGGTTTTACCAAAGCTACCGCCCGTGAATTAGCATCACGGGGAATAACCGTAAACTGTATCGCACCGGGATACATCGAAACTGATATGACAGCCGGATTAAAACCGGAAATGAAAGAGGCAATGATCGCACAGATACCTCTTAGAAGAATTGGAAATTCAAAAGATATCGCCACAATGGTTCAGTTTTTGGCATCTGATGCCGCCGGTTACATCACCGGACAAACTTACGCCGTTGATGGCGGCATGACAATGTAGAAACACAAGGAGATAGTAATGGATATATTTGCAAAGATCAAAGAAGTTATCGTTGATAAGCTTGGTGTTGAAGAAGATAAAATTACCCGTGAAGCCCATTTCGTTGATGATTTAGGTGCAGATTCATTGGATACAGTAGAATTGATTATGCAGCTTGAAGAAGAATTCGGTGTAGAAATTCCTGATGAAGACGCCGAAAATATTACCACAGTTGGCGCCGCCATCGATTATATCGAAAACAAAACTTAGTTTTTTGTGCCACAACGGCGTGTAGTTGTTACCGGCATGGGAGTATTAGCTCCCAACGGTAGCACCGTTCCACAATACTGGGATGGATTGCGGTCGGGAACGAGCGGCATCGATTTTATCACATACTTCGATACCTCCGACTATCCCGTTAAAATAGCCGGTGAATTGATCGGTTTTCAGCCCCTTGACTTTTTTGACAGAAAAGAGTCGCGCAAGCTTGATCGTTTTACCATGTATGGGCTGGTTGCCGCCGGTGAAGCAATTAAAAACGCCGAGATTATCAACACTGCAGCACCAGAGCGAACCGGTGTTATTATCGGATCCGGAATTGGTGGAATAGGAACATTTGAGGAACAGCATCGGATCATGGTGGAAAAAGGTCCGCGGCGGATATCACCGTTTTTTATTCCCAAAATGATCGCCAACATCGCTGCTGGTCACATAGCAATTCGCTGGGGTTTCAAAGGACCCAATCATGTTGTTGTGTCCGCCTGTGCTTCCGGCACTGATGCAATCGGTCAAGCTTTCAGAGCGATTCAACACGGTGATGCTGACGTAATGATTACCGGTGGAACAGAGGCTTCCGTTTCTCCAATGGCAGTTGCCGGGTTTGCTAACATGAAAGCCCTTTCAACCAGCAACGATATACCGGCCACCGCCAGCCGACCTTTTGATCTCAATCGAAATGGCTTCGTAATTGCCGAGGGTGCTGGTATTCTGGTACTCGAAGAATTGGGTCACGCTCTGAAGCGCGGAGCAAATATATTAGGTGAAATTGGCGGATACGGAGCAACCGATGATGCCTTTCACGTTACCCAGCCAGCAGCCGGTGGCGCCGGTGCTGCCGTTGCAATGCAAATGGCTTTGACTGATGCAGATATGCAACCCAGTGAAGTTGATTATATTAATGCTCATGGCACTTCTACCCCCTATAATGACAAGAATGAATCGGCCGCAATCAAGGCTGTCTTCGGTGAAGATGCCTATAAATTGCGGGTCAGTTCAACTAAATCAATGACTGGTCATTCTTTGGGTGCCAGCGGTGGTCTTGAAGCCATTGCGGCTCTGCTGGCAATTCAACATCAATTGATACCACCAACAATCAATCTGGAAACAGCCGATCCGGAATGCGATTTAAATTATGTACCAAATAGCGCAATAAAAGCCAGTGTCAATACAGTGATTTCTAACTCCTTGGGATTTGGAGGTCACAATGCTGTCCTGCTAATTAAGCGCTGGGCAGACTAATTGACTTTTTTTAAGCGCTTATTCGGAAAGCGACGACGAAACAGTAAATTTATTAAGTTGGAAAAACGGATTGGCTACCGCTTCTCCAACTCGCACTACCTCGAGCAAGCATTTACCCACCGCTCAATGGAATTCAAACCGCGTGAAAACTATGAACGTCTTGAATTCCTCGGTGATGCGGTTATCGACCTGGTCATCAGTGAAGCTTTGATGGAAGAATTCCCGGAAGGGGATGAAGGAATTTTAACCCAGAAGCGATCGGCTTTGGTACAAAAATCCTTTCTGTCAGATATGGGACTTTTATTGGATCTGCTTTCGTTATTACATATTGAATCTTCGGTAGATCTGAATAATGAAAAAATTGCCGAAAAACAATCGGGTAATGTTTATGAAGCTTTACTGGGTGCTATTTACATGGATGGCGGGTTCGATCCCTGCCAAAAAATCGTACTTGATACAGTTTGGCGACATCGGTCAGATGCCTGGAAAACAACCAATTATAAGGGGCGGTTGATTGAATATTGTCATTCCCATCAGTTGGAAAACCCCAAGTTCTGTATCGCTTCTGTTTCTGGTCCTGAACATCAAAAGCTGTTTGAAGTCTATATAAAAATCGGTGCTAAATCCTATCACCCAGGATTAGGCAGCAATAAAAAAGCCGCAGAACAAACCGCGGCTCAAAT